>JBPYEM010000118.1:0-4661 GCA_051985205.1 Candidatus Limnocylindrales bacterium
GGCGACGGCTCCCGCCGGAGGCGGCTCGGCAGCCGCGTCGGTCGACGGAGCGTCACCGTCGCGAGCCGCGGACCCGAGGACCGCGAGCGCGCCGGCAAGTGCCGCCTGCGCGGCGGCGTCCTCCGGCGCCGAATCCCGCAGCCGCTCGACCAGCGCCTCGAGCTGCGTTCGACGCGGCCGTGATTCCGCGAGCTCCAGGGCTCGGCGTGCCGTGTCGGTCGCATCCGGAAGCCGGCCCGCGGCGTCCAGGCCCTCCGCCAGCCGGTCGAGCGCATCGGCCGCCTCGGCTCGACGGCCGAGCCGGGTCAGGACCTCGGCGATCCCACGAAGGGCCGTCTCGTCGCGAGGCGCCAGCTCCAGGGCACGGCGATAGGCCGCGACCGAGTCCGCCGGGCGGTTCATCTTCGCGAGGATCCCCGCGACGCTCGCATGCGGCAGCGCCCGGTCCGGTGCGATCGATGCCGCCTCGCCATAGGCGTCGATCGCCGCGTCGTGCCGGCCCCGAAGGGCGGCCACGTGCCCGCGCCGCAGCGCGTCCTTGTATCGCTCGTACAGCGATGCGGAGGCGGGCGTTGCCCGCGCTCGCGCCGGGGACCAGTGCCTGGCCGTCGAGCGGGCGGCCGGCTCCTTGCCCGGCGGCCCGGGCCGCTTGGGACCCGTCATCCGTTCGCGACCGGCGAGGCGCTCACGACAGCACCTCCACGAGGAGGGCCTTCTGGAGGTGGAGCCGGTTCTCGGACTGGTCCCAGATGATGCTCCGCGGCCCATCCATCACCGCGGACGTGATCTCCAGACCGCGGTGGGCCGGCAGGCAGTGCATCGCGACGGCGGCCGGACCCGCTGCGTCGAGGAGCGCGTCGTCGACCGTGTAGCCGCTGAAGGCGTCGCGCCTGGCCTCGGTCTCGGCCTCCTGACCCATCGACGTCCAGGCGTCCGTGTAGACGACGTCGGCGCCGCGGACCACGGTCGCCGGGTCCCGCCCGAAGGCGAGCCGTCCGCCCGTCGTCGCCGCGAGCGCCTCGGCCCGCTCCACGATCCGGGGGTTTGGGCCGTAGTCCGCGGGGTGAGCGAGGCGGATCTCCATCCCGAGCATCGCGCCGAGCAGCGCCAGCGAGTGGTAGACGTTGTTGCCGTCACCGACGAAGGCGAGGACGCGACCCTCGAGCGATCCGAAGCGCTCGTGCAGGGTGAAGAGGTCCGCCAGGGCCTGGCAGGGATGCTCCCGGAGGGTCAGCCCGTTGATCACCGGGATCGACGCCTGGCCGGCGAGCTCCACGACCACCTCGTGCGGCCCCGTTCGAGCGACGATCGCGTCGACGAATCGCTCCAGGTTCCGGGCGACGTCGCGGACGCTCTCGCGGGCGCCCATCACGACGTCCTCGGTCAGGTAGATCGCCTGCCCGCCCAGCTGGTTCATCCCGGCCTCGAAGGTGACCCTGGTGCGAAGGCTCGGCTTCTGGAACAGCATCGCCAACGTTCGGCCGACCAGTGGCGGCGCCGCGTGTCGTCGATCGGCGAGGAACTCGGATTTGAGGTCGGCGGCGAGGTCGAAGACGCGCTCGACCTCGTCGCGCGTCAGATCGGCGACGGACAGCAGATCCCGCCCGCGCAGCGACGATGTCGGCCCGGCAACGGCGTTCACCCGGCCATGCTACCGGCGGGCGCAGGCCGCCGGGAGTGGGACGAAGGTCAGCGCTTCGTGTACTGGGGCGCCTTTCGGGCTCGCTTCAGCCCGTACTTCTTGCGCTCCTTCATCCGCGGGTCGCGGGTGAGCAGGCCGGCCTGACGGAGCGGCAGCCGGTTGGCCTCGGCATCGACTTCGAGCAGGGCGCGGGCGATGCCGTGGCGGATGGCGCCGGCCTGGCCGGTGACGCCGCCACCCTCGACCTTGATCATCGCGTTGAAGTGGCCCTCCGTGCCGGTGACCCGGAAGGGCATCCGGACGTCGGAGTCGTTCACGGCGTTGCCGAAGTGCTCCTCGAGCGTCCGGCCGTTGACGACGATCTCGCCCTCGCCGGGCAACAGTCGGACCCGGGCGATCGCGGTCTTGCGTCGGCCGGTACCGGAGAAGAAGGCAGGCGTGCTCATGGTGGGCTCCTCGTCAGGCGAGCGGCTCAGGCCGCTGGGCCTGATGGGGATGGTCCGTGCCGGCGTAGACCTTCAGCTTCCGGAGCTGCTGCACGCCGAGCCGGTTCCGGGGAAGCATCCCCTTGACCGCCCGGCGGATGACCTCCTCCGGTCGCCGGTCGAGGAGATGACCAAGCGTCTCCTCCTTGAGGCCCTGGGGATGGCCGCTGTGGCGGATGTAGAGCTTGGAGTCCTTCTTGTCGGCGCTGACGGCGATCCGCGACGCGTTGAGGACGATCACGTGATCACCCGAATCGAGGTTCGGGCTCCAGGTCGCCTTGTGCTTGCCCTCGAGCACGTGCGCGATGCGCGACGCGAGGCGACCGAGCGTCTCGTCCGCCGCGTCGACGACGTACCAGCGCCGCTCGATCTCGCTCTCGCGGACCGCGTAGGTCTTCGTGCTCATCGTCTCTCGTTCGTCTCCGTTTCGTGTTCCGTCCCTCGCCGCCGTCCGAGGACGACGCGGCGAAGGCAGAGGCCGCGGGCCGGGGCGGCTGCCCCGTTCCGGGCCGGCGTCCGGGCGGCGAGCGCCTCCCGGATCTCCTGCTCCGTCATCGTTCCGTGCCCGACCTCGAGGAGGACGGCCACGATCCGCCGGACCATCCCCCGGAGGAAGGCGTCCGCCCGGACGTCGATCGTCACGAGCGATCCCTGCCTCCGGACCCGGACCGCGTACACGGTCCGGACCGGCGTTCGATCCTCGAGCACCGCCCCGAAGGCGCGGAAGTCGTGGCGGCCCACGAAGGCCTGCCCGGCTCGCTCCATCGCAGCGGCGTCGAGCGGGTCCCGCACCCCGAGCGTCTGGCGCTCGCGGAGCGGGCTGCGCGGCCCGTTCCAGACGGTGTAGCGGTACTCCCGGTACCGCGCCGCACGACGGGGGTGGAACCCTGCCGGCACCCGCCGGAGATCGCGAACGGCGACATCCGGTGGAAGCTGGCCGTTGACCGCCGCCTCGAGCGCCGGACCGTCCAGCCGGCCGGCGTAGGTGAAGGCGATCACCTGTCCGGAGGCGTGGACGCCGGCATCCGTTCGGCCGGCCCCGTCGACCACGACCCGTTGACCGCCGGTGAGGCGGGCGAGCGCGGTCTCGAGCTCTCCCTGGACTGTCCGGACGCCGGGCCGTTGGGCCTGGAAGCCGGCGAAGTCCGTTCCGTCATATTCGACCGTCGCGCGGTAGCGCGTCGGCACGCCGTCTCCGACGTGAGAAGTGGGCTTGATCGGCGCGCCCGCTAGACCAGCTCGAGCTGGACGATCGGGGCGGCGTCGCCCTTCCGGGCACCGATCTTCACGATCCGGGTGTACCCGGAGGTGCGGTCGGCGTACTTCGGGGCGATCTCGTCGAAGAGCTTCGTGACGACGAGCGGCTCGTTCGGGAACTGCGAGACGACGGCTCGCCGGGCGGTGAGGTCACCGCGCTTCGCGAGCGTGATCATCCGCTCGACCCGTCCCTGGACCTCCTTGGCCTTCGCCTCGGTCGTCTGGACGCGCTCGTAGCGAAGCACGGACACGGTCAGGTTCTTGAAGAGCGCGAGCCGCGGTCCCTGCTTCCGGCTGAGCTTGCGGCCGCCGATCCGGTGGGCCATGTCAGCCTTCGTCCCCCTCGTCGCCTTCGTCCTCGAAGGCGCCGTCCTCGAGCCCGTCGGTCTCCGTGTCCGGAACGATGAAGCCGCGCATCCGGAGGCGCTCCTTCATCTCGTCGAGCGACTTCTTGCCGAAGTTCCGCATCCGGAGCAGGTCGTCGTCCTTCAGCTGCAGGAGCTGGCCGACCTTGACGATGTTGTTCCGCTTCAGCGAGTTGTAGGCCCGCATCGGCAGGTCCAGCTCCTCGATCGGCATGTCGAGCATGTTCGGGGGCAGCTGGGCGAGGCCCGACGCGGCCTGCTCGCCGACGGCGGCGGCCATCCCGATCGTGACGAACGGGCGGAACTGGTTGACGAGGATCTCCGCCGACCGGCTGAGCGCCTCCTCCGGCGTGATCGTCCCGTCGGTCTCGATCTCGACCGTGAGCTTGTCGTAGTTGGTCATCTGGCCGACGCGCATGCTCTCGACCCAGTAGTTGACCTTCCGGACCGGGGTGAAGATCGCATCGATCGCGATCACCCCGATCGGCAGCTGCTCGGTTCGCTCTGCGCCGAGATAGCCGACGCCCCGCTCGACGGTCAGGTCCATCTCGATCGTGACGTCGTCCGTGTCGAGGGTCATCAGGACGAGGTCCGGGTTGATGATCTCGACGTCGGCCGACTCGGCGATGTCCGCCGCCGTGACCTGGCCCGCGCCGCTCTTGATCAGCCGGAGCTGGACCGGATGCGTCGCGAAGCTCTTCAGGCGGAGCTTCTTGACGTTCAGGACGATCTGGGTGACGTCCTCCTTGACGCCCGGGATCGTCGAGAACTCCTGGTAGACGTCGCGGATCTGGATGCTCGTCACGGCCGCCCCGTCCAAGGACGACAGGAGGACGCGCCGGAGGGCGTTGCCGAGGGTGACGCCGTAGCCGGCCTGGAGGGGGCCGGCCTCGTACTTGGCGTACGTCCCGG
>JBPYEM010000119.1:0-3085 GCA_051985205.1 Candidatus Limnocylindrales bacterium
CGGTCGCGACGAACGCGGTCGCGACGAACGCGGTCGACGCGCGAGTGCCACGGTGGCTCTCACTCACCCCGAAAGACGACACGTCCTGTCAGCAATGGCGTATGCTGACCCGCGATGCGTGCATCACGACTCGTTTCGCTGCTCCTGCTGCTCCAGTCGCGCGGCGGCCAGACCGCGGCGGAGCTTGCCGAGGAGCTCGAGGTGTCGGTCCGGACGATCCACCGCGACGTCGACGCGCTGAGCGCCTCCGGCGTCCCGATCTACGCCGAGCGCGGGCCGCACGGTGGGATCCGCCTCGTCGACGGCTACCGGACCCGTCTGACCGGGATGACACCGGACGAAGCCGAAGCCCTCTTCCTTGCCGGTGTTCCCGGTCCCGCGGCGGAGCTCGGGCTCGGCACGGTGGTCGCGGCCGCGCGACTCAAGGTCCTCGCCGCGCTGCCGACGGAGCTCCGGGCCCGCGCGTCACGACTGGTCGAGCGATTCCACCTGGATGCGGCCGCCTGGTATCACCCGGACGAGGCGGTTCCCCATCTGGGCGAGCTGTCCGAGGCCGTCTGGGAGGCCAGACGCGTCCAGATCGGCTATGACCGTGGCGACAAGACCGTCGAGCGGGTCCTCGAGCCACTCGGCCTCGTCCTGAAGGCGGGCGTCTGGTACCTCGTCGCCGCGGCCGACGGTCAGCCGCGAACGTATCGCGTGTCGCGGGTCACGAGCGTGACGCCGCTCGACGAAGCGTTCGAACGGCCGGAAGCGTTCGACCTCGGCGGCTTCTGGGCCGAGGCGAGCGCCGCGTATGAACGCGACACCCCGCGCGTCGAAGTCGTGCTCCGGCTCGCCCCGGATCGTCTGGACCGGCTCCGCGGCGTGATCACGTCGCGGCCATACGGCACGCTCGAGCGGCTCGACGAGCCCGACCCGGACGGCTGGCTGCACGTCCGGGTGAGCCTGGACTGGCCGAATGAGGCCACGACGCAGATCCTGGCAGTCGGGCCCGGTTGCGAGCTGCTCGAGCCCGCCCACCTCCGCGCTCGGATCGGCGAAGAAGCGCGCCGACTCGCCGCCGTCTACGAGCCGGCAGAGGCCGCCGGCTCGACGACGGGAGCGGCGGCCTCGATCGAGACCGCCGCCGTCGGCCGCTAGACCGCCTCGCACGCCGAGCCGGTCGCCGCAGGCCGCGGCCCGGCCGACGGTCGCCTCCGGATCGGCACGACCGGGGTCACGGCCGGCGTCCCGTCCGGAACCGGATGGAGCAATCGCCAGTCCCGGGTCCGCCGCTCGACGTCGCGCGTTCGCTCTGCCTGGATCGCTGCCGACAGGTCGATGTTCCACACTCCGCACCTCGCATTCCGCGCTCTCGGTCACCGCTCATTTCGTCGTCTCGAAGTGTGCCGGACATACCTGCCAGAACCTGTCATGAGTCGTCGGAACGCCATGGAAAGGCGACTTGGGTGAGGTGAGATGACGAGGCGCCCGGGCGGCCACCGCAACGTGATTGCGACGCCGGAACGGCCGGTCCGAAGCGCAGCGGCGGTCCACAATCCGCTACAACTCCAGCGGTCCCAGTCCCCCGGAGGCTTCGATGACGTTCAATCCCAACGCCCGGCTCGACCCGTCCGAGGTCACCGACATCCGCGGCCGCACGATGGGCGTGGGTCGCGGTGGCGGGCTCGCGGTCGGTGGCGGCGGGATCGGGCTGGTCATCGCCCTGATCTACATCCTGCTGGGCGGCAACCCGGGCGATTTGATCGGAGGCAGCAGCGGGGCGGGGCCTGACGTCAGCGGGCCCAACAGCTCCGCCCTCGCCCAGTGCCAGACCGGCCAGCAGGCCAACGAGCGCCAGGACTGCGCGATCGTCGGCTACGTGAACAGCATCCAGGCCTTCTGGGCGACCCAGGTCCAGGGCTACGAGAAGGCGGAGACCGTGCTCTTCACCGGCCAGACTTCCACTGGCTGCGGGGAGGCGACGAGCGACGTCGGGCCCTTCTACTGCCCCGTCGACAAGAACGTCTACCTGGACCTGGGCTTCTTCGATGAGCTGACCTCACGGTTCGGAGCGAAAGGCGGCCCGTTCGCGCGCGCCTACGTCGTCGCTCACGAGTACGGCCATCACGTGCAAGACCTCGTCGGCGACCTGCAGCAGAGCGGCAACGACACCGGCGCGACCGGCCGATCCGTGCGGACGGAGCTCCAGGCTGACTGCTATGCCGGCGTCTGGGGCAACCACGCGACAGAGACGGGCTTCCTGCAGCCCATCACGGACGAACAGGTCGGCGAGGCGATGGACGCGGCAGCGGCCGTCGGCGACGACCGGATCCAGCAGGAGACCCAGGGCCAGGTGAACCCGGAGACGTGGACGCACGGCTCAGCGGAGGAGCGGCAGCGTTGGTTCCTCCGCGGCTTCAAGTCGGGCGATCCCGGTCAGTGCGACACGTTCAGCGCGACGAGCCTCTGATCGACTCGCCGCGCTGACGTCCCTGGCCGTCGCCCGCCGAGACGCCGGCTCAGGCCGCGGCGAGGCCGGCGACCCGGATCGTCCGACCGGCCGCGAGCGGCTCGCCACCCTCGGGCACGGCACCTTCGTCGACGCCGGCGACGGGGATCGTCGGCTCGCGACGAAGCTCGCCCACGCATGACAGCACGAGCGCAACGAGGCTGGCATGGAACGCCCAGGCGAAGGCGGTGACCTCGTCGACCCGACCCAGGAGGAGGGCCGACTGCTGGGCCGGCTCCGCCAGACCCGCGAGCGAGACGGTTGCAGCCAGGACCGCGAGCCAGAGCGCCGCCCGCCGACCACCCCCCGTCGGTCGCATCGCGATCGCGGCAAGGATGCCGAGGAACACGAGGGCGACGAGTGCCGGCGAGACCGCCGTGCCGTGGGCCCAGGCGTCGGCCGCCACGGTCGAGCGATCCCCATGGCCCGCGAAGGTGTAGGGCAGCTGGCGGGCGACACCGATCGAGGTCAGGGCGAGGCCAAGGGCGATGACGATCGTCGTGATCGTCGCGGGTCGGGTGCGCATGATGCCTCCGCTGGTCGAGCCGGTCAGGACTCGAGCGTGCGGGGCCGGACCCGCCGGCGCGACCG
>JBPYEM010000120.1:0-2669 GCA_051985205.1 Candidatus Limnocylindrales bacterium
GTAGCGACGGCGCCACGGCCTGAACAAGATGCCGCGAGGGGTTCCCGGTGCCGGCCGTCACCGAGACGACGGCTGGAGCCGACGCCTTAGGATGGTCGCCGGCTTGCGAACGCTGACCCGGAGGCAGGGAGAGGCATGGACGTGCTTGCGCCGCTCGAGACCAGGGACCTCGACCAGCTGCGGCGCTCGTTCCGTGGCGAGATCATCGAACCCGGTGACGCCGCGTACGACGAGGCCCGGCGGCTGTGGAACGCGATCCACGACCGGCGGCCAGCGGTCATCGTCCAGCCCACGGGCCCGGACGACGTTGCCACCGCGATCCGGTTCGCCCGCGATCGGGACCTGGAGATCACGGTCCGGTCCGGCGGGCACAGTGCCGCCGGGTTCGGCGGCGCGAACGGCGGCCTCCTCGTCGACCTGTCGTCGATGCGCGGCGTCGTCGTCGACGCGGCCTCCCGGACGGCCCGGGCAAACGGTGGTGCGTTGCTCGGCGAGCTGGACGTGGCCGCCCAAGCACACGGCCTCGTCTGCCCGATCGGCGTCGTCGGCCATACCGGGGTCGCCGGCCTGACCCTCGGCGGTGGCGTGGGACGGCTGCAGCGTCACTTCGGGCTCACGATCGACAACCTTGCCGCCGTCGAGCTCGTGACGTCGGACGGCCGCATCGTCCGCGCCAGCACGACCGAAGAGCCGGATCTGTTCTGGGGACTGCGTGGAGCGGGCTGGAACTTCGGGATCGCGACGGCCTTCGAGTTCCGCCTCCATCCGTTCGGACCGGATCTCCACCGCGGCGTCCTCACGTATCCCGCCGCTCGGGTTGCCGAGATCTGGGCCAGCTTCCGCGAATTCGCGTCCAGGAGTCCGGATGCGCTGTCGCTCATCTTCGGCATCGCCGCGGCCGGCGCCGACGAGGGCTACCCGGACGATGTCGTCGGCCGCCCGATCTGCTATGTCGCCTGGAACCACAGCGGAACGGCCGAGGACGCCGAGCGCGATACCGCCCCGCTGCGAGCGGGCCCGCGCACCCTCACCTCGACGATCAGCAGTCAGCCGTACCTCGACATCCAGACCGCGCATGACCTCGCATTCGGCTGGGGCAGCCGCTCGTTCATCGCGAGCCACAACGCGAACGACGTCCGGCCAGCGGCCCTCGACGAGATCGTGGAGCTCGTTGGAGGGGCGCCCGGCGACTCGAGCTTCTCGATCACCGCGCTCGGCGGCGCCATCGGCCGCGTCGCGGAAGACGCCACGGCCTTCGCCGGCCGCGAGTCGGCGTTCGACGTCAGCGCCGACTCGGAGTGGCAGGATGCGGCGGACGACGCCTCGAACGCGGATTGGTGCCGGCGCGTGATGGCGGTCGT
Organism: Candidatus Limnocylindrales bacterium; assembly: GCA_051985205.1. Lineage (GTDB taxonomy): Bacteria > Chloroflexota > Limnocylindria > Limnocylindrales > CSP1-4 > CF-46. The sequence continues at coordinate 1,362 of JBPYEM010000120.1, forward strand.
CGAACCCGACCGTGGCCTCGGCGGCTACGCCAACGGAAACTCCGACGCCGGCCCGGACGAGACGCGCCGGATCTATGGCGAGGTGAAGCTGGCCCGTCTCGCGGAGCTCAAGCGAGTCTGGGATCCGGAGAACGTCTTCCATGTGAATCCCAACGTCGCCCCGGCGCCGGCGTGACGGATCCGACACCGGCTCCCGGCCTGCCGCCGCGTTGGTTCATCCGCCTCGCGTGGGCGGTACACCGCGCCCTGTACCGGGTGACGGGCGGCCGGCTCGGTCTCCGCCCGCCCACCGCCAAGACCTATGGCCTCGGTCGCCTCCATACGGTCGGGCGGCGGAGTGGCGCCGCGCGGGTCGCGATGGTCGGCTACTGGCACGACGGCCCGAACCTCTACACGCTCGCGATGAACGGCTGGGGCGCTCCCGAGCCGGCATGGTGGCTCAATCTCCAGGCGCAGCCCGACGCGACGATCGACCTGCCCGAGGGCTCGCGGGCCATCCACGCCAGAGTCGCCGCCGGCGACGAGCGCGCCCGGCTCTGGGCCTTGATGCGAGCGCAGGGTCCGAATCTCGATCACTGGGCCGCCCTGCGCCCGACCGAAACGGCCGTCGTCGTCTTCGAGCCGCGACATCACGCGACCGACGCGAGCCCCCGTCAACCCGCGGGTTCGTAGCCCGGGTCGCGACTGCCTCGCTCTCTCGGTCGAACCGCTCGCATTCGCGCCCGCCGCGCGGTCGCGTCCCAGTAGCCTTCGTGGGTGGCGATCCCTGCCGAGCCCGCGGCCGATCAGCGTCCCGGCGACGAGCCCCTGCGGCAGAACCGCGACTTCCTGACCCTGCTCGTGAGTCAGACGGTCTCCGTAGCGGGCGACGCCGTCAGCTCGACGGCGCTGCCGCTGCTCGTCCTCGCCCTGACCGGGTCCGGGCTCGCGATGGGCATCGTGGGGGCGGTGACGACCGGCGCGGACTTCGTCTTCGGCACGATCGCCGGGGCATTCGCGGACCGCGGCGACCGGAAGCGGATGATGTTCCTGTCGGATCTCGGCCGGGCGGTCCTGACCGCGATGATCCCGATCAGCGTCTTCCTGCACGGCCCCACGATGGTCGTGATCCTCATCGTGTCCGGCCCGATGGCGATCCTTCGCGGCTTCTTCCGCGCCGGCTACCTCGCCGCGATGCCGAACCTCGTCGGGCGCTCCCAGCTCGCCCGCGGCAACGGGATCCTGGAGACGGCGTATTCCGCCGCGTTCGTGATCGGGCCGGCGGTGGCCGGTTTCCTCGTGACGCTGATCGGGCCCGGCGAGACCCTC
>JBPYEM010000121.1:0-3605 GCA_051985205.1 Candidatus Limnocylindrales bacterium
GCGACAAGCGGGACGCCTACGTTCAGAGCCTCTCGCGCGGGATGCAGCAGCGGCTCTGCCTCGCCCACACCCTCGTCCACGATCCGCAGGTCCTGCTGCTCGACGAGCCGGCCTCCGGCCTGGACCCCCGGGCTCGTGTCGAGCTCCGCGAGCTGCTCCGCGAGCTCCGCTCGCTGGGCAAGACGATCCTGATCAGCAGCCACATCCTTCCGGAGCTCGAGGAGCTCTGCACATCGGTGGCGATCGTCGACCACGGTCGTGTCCTCGCCCAGGGCAAGGTCAGCGACATCGAACGACGGCTCCGCTACGGAGCGGTGATCCGCGTCTCCGTCCTGGGTGGACCGGCGGCCGCCGCGGCGGCAGTCGATCGGTTCGCCGGCGACGCTCGGGTTGCGTCGGCCGCGCTCACGGCCGACGACGTGGTCGAGCTGGGTTTCCGTGGAGGCGACGACGATGCCGCGGACCTGCTGGCAAGCGCGGTGGGAGCGGGCGTCCGGATTGCCTCGTTCGCGCGGGCCGCGAGCGATCTCGAGGAGCTCTTCCTCCAGGTGACCGCCGCCGGCGAGCAGCAGGTTGCCTGAGATGAGCGATCAGCCGACCGCCGCGACCATCGAGGAGCCGGCCGTCGAATCCGCCGCAGGACCGACGGCCGCCGTCAGCGCCGTGGATCCGGGAGCGGACTCGCCGCGGGCGCGACACCACCGGCCGCACCTCGTCGGAACCGTGCGGTCCGGACTGGGCGGGATCACCGCCGTCGGGGTGAAGGAGCTGCGCGGTCGCGTGCGCGGCCGGCGTGCCTTCGTCGTCGTCACGTTCTATCTGCTGTTCCTGGGGCTGTTCGCCTGGGCCTGGGAGCTCGTCGCGGAGCGGGCATACGTCCAGAACGCGTCGCTCCAGGGTGGCTCGGCCGCATTCGCGTCCGCGCTCGTGGGCCAGGAGGTGTTCGGTGCGCTCGTGCTCGTCGAGACGCTCCTCGTCGTCTTCCTCGCCCCGGCATTCACCTCGGGCGCGATCAGCCTCGAACGCGAGAAGCAGACGCTGGAGATGCTCGCCGCGACGCCGATCTCATCCCTGGCCATCGTGGTCGGCAAGCTGGTCAGCGCGCTCGCCTACGTGTTCCTGTTGATCGCCGCGTCCGTTCCGCTGACCGCCATCGTCTTCGTCTTCGGCGGCGTCGGCCCGGACGACGTGCTGCGGGCGTATGCGGTCCTGATCGTCACCGCGCTGGGCCTCGGCTCGCTGGGCCTGTTCATCTCGGCCGTCATGCAACGAACGCAGGGGGCCACGGTGGTGACGTTCTTCACCGTCCTGTTCCTGACCCTCGGGACGATGTTCGGCGTGCTCTTCTGGAACACGATGGCCGGGGTGAACAGCGGCACGGGTTTCGTCGCGACGTCGGGCGGGGTGGGGCCGATCAAGGGTCGTGCCCCGGAGGCCCTCCTCTGGCTCAATCCGTTCGCCGCTCAGTACGACGTCATCTGCGGTGCAGCCGACGGCTACGGCGGATGGTGCAGTCGCCTGAACACGATCACGAACGGCGCGATCTCCGTGACGGGCGTCGGGCTCGGTTCGAGCGTGACGCCGACGGTGCTCCCCGGCGCCGGCGGGACGCTCGGGATCGGCGGCGGCGTCGGGATCGGCGGCGGGGCCGCCATCGACCTTCCGGCGAACGTCGCCGTCCCCGGTGGAAAGGGCGTGGTCGGCGCGCCGGGATTCGTCGTCCCGGATCCGCAGCTCGGCGTGCTCGATCCTCAACCCTTCGGGGTCCGCCGCGACGCCTTCTGGCCGCGGAGCCTCCGGGCCTGGGCGATCCTGTCGGTCGCGTTCGTCCTCGCCTCGATCCAGCTCGTGTCGCCGACCCGGCGCTGGCGCTGGCTGCGCCTCCCGTTGCGGTCCCGGGCATGACGATCGGGGGGCGCGCTCGAGCTCTCGTCGCGTGGCGCCGCAGCGGCCGGGGGAACCGCAGCGGCTGGGGGAGCCGCAGCCTGGGTGCGAGCCGCGCCGTCGTCCCGGCTGCTCCGCCGGATCCCCGAAGCGTCGTCGATGGCCCGCTGGATCCCGGCCTTGGGTCGATCCGCGCGAGCCTGGCCGCCCATCGACGCCGCCTCTGGGTCCGTCGCATCGTCCGCCGGTTCTGGATCGCACTGGCGGGAACGCTTTTCGTCGAGACCGGTCTGCTCGTGGCAGCCCGCCTCGCACCGATCGAGGTCCTGCCATCGCTGCTCGTGGCCACCGGCGCGCTCGGCCTCGCGCTGTTCGTCGCGATGGCAGGCCGGTGCCGCCCGTCGATCGGCGAAACCGCTCTCGCGGTCGACGCAGAGGCCCGGCTCGGCGATCGCGTGTCGACTGCCCTCGCGCTCGCGGCGACGATGCCGGCGATCGCGCGACCGGAGGCGGCCGCCGGGGAGCAACATGACACCGATCGGGAGTCGCCCGACGATCCGGACGAGCGGCAGTTCATTCGTCGCCAGCGGGCCGACGCGGCGCGCGCCCTCCTTGCCGCTCCGACAGCGTTGTTCCGGCCGCGTCTGTCGCGGCGTCCTGCAGCGGTCGCCTTCGCGGCGATCCTGGTCATGGTCCCCCTGACGGTCCTGCCGAATGGCCAGGATCAGACGATCGCCATCGCCAGGGCAACCCGCGACGAGGCGCAGATCCAGGCGACGAAGCTCGACGCGATCGCGAAGGACCTGGACGCCCGCGGCCAGAAGCCGGACGACCCGCGCAAGCGACTCGCATCGGACCTTCGGGACCTGGCCGCGCAGCTCCGGAACCGGCCGGGCGACCTCGAGGCCAACCTCGCGCGGCTCGGGTCGGTGGAAGCGTCCCTCAACGCGCAGCTCGATCCGTCGAACGAGACGCGTGCCTCGGCGCTGACATCGCTGAACCGAGCGCTGTCGCGGACTGCCTCCGGCCAGGCCACCGCCAACCCAGCCGGCGATCCGAAGACCACGGCCGACGACCTCGACAAGCTCGGCCGCCAGCTTCCGTCGATGACGGCCCAGCAGCGCGCCGACATGTCGGCCGCGCTGTCGTCGCTCCAGTCCGCCGCCTCCGCGGCGAGCGGCGCGGCGGCCCAGGCCCTTCGGGACGCCGCCCAGGCGATCGCCCAGGGCAGTGACGCTGCCGCCGACGACGCGCTCCAACGGCTCGGCAACGAGCTGCGAAGCTCCGCCCAGCAGATCGAGACGAACCGGGATCTCGCCCAGGCGGCATCCCGGCTCCAGGAGACGCGTCGCGCCCTCGCCGACGCCGGGCGCTCGACCCAGAGCTCCGGGCAGACGGGTGGGGCAGGTCAGTCGACGGCCAGCGGGGCGCCCGGCCAGGGGCAAGGGCAACCGGGCTCCAGCGCCGGAGCGGGTCAAGGTCAGGGCCAGGGAGTGGGGCAGCCGGGGACGAGCGGGCAGCCGGGCCTCGGGCAGGGCCAGCCCGGATCAAGCGGTCAAGGGCAAGGGCAAGGGCAGGGCCAGGGCCAAGGCCAGGGTCAGGGCCAAGGGCAAGGCCAAGGCCAAGGGCAAGGTCAGGGCCAAGGGCAAGGGCAGGGGCAAGGTCAGGGCCAAGGGCAAGGGCAGGGGCAGGGCCAGCCGGCGCAGGGCCAGGCGGGCCAG
>JBPYEM010000122.1:0-3341 GCA_051985205.1 Candidatus Limnocylindrales bacterium
GGCTCAACCGCGTCCTCGTGCGGTCGTGCTACCGAGAGGCGGATCGGCACCGGCGCCGGCGATCCGTCGAGGTCCCCGTCGACACCATCGACCCCGCGGGCGACCCCGGCGACGGCCGGGCGTTCGCCGCGCGTGACCAGGTCGACCGAGCGTTCCGGCGGCTCATGCCGGACCAGCGCGCCGCCCTGGTCGTGCACCACTATCTCGGGCTCCGCGACGCGGAGGCCGCGCAGACCCTCGGCATCCCCGAGGGCACCTACAAGTCCCGGCTCAGCCGCGCCACAAGCGCGCTGCGGGCCGCGATCGAGGCCGACGACCGGAGCGGTCAGGCGGCGGAGTCCCTCGCATGACCCGGTTCGACGATCTCGATCGCGCGCTCACCGCCTACTTCGATGTCGAGGCCGCGGCGCCCGCGCCGGCCGGCCTCCTGGAGAGCGCCATGACCACCACCTCCCGACGCCGTCCTCGCCCGGCCGTCCTCGCCCGCCTCCATGCGGGCGGGACCCCGTCGACCGGCCGCGAGACGACGCGGACGCTCCTCATCGCAGCGGCGCTGCTCGCGCTGCTGCTGCTCGTCGTCGGCGCCGCGCTGCTCGGCGGCGGCCGCAACCCCAACCCGCTGATCGCGGACACGACCGAGATCCCGTCGGCGTCTCCAGCCGAGTCGCCGGCCGGCTCGCTCGCGGAGCTCGGCGCCGCGGCGCCGGTGGACCAGCGTCTTCGTGCGACCTGGCTCGGCAACACCCCGAAGCTCGCGTCCCTGGGGAACGGCGGAGGGCCCGTGCAGCTGACGATCTCGAACGACGGAACGCGGCTCGCGGCGGCGAACTTCGCCCCGGGCGCCGAGTTCGACAGCACGATCTCGGCGATCGCTCCCAACCAGTTCCGCGCGGTCCTCGACACGGCGAGCGGCGGCTGCGCCGAGGGTGCCGTCGGCACGTATCGCTGGACACTGACGGACCCCGGCGATCTCGTCGGGCTCACGTCGATCGGCGACGAGTGCGCCTCCCGAGGCGACGCCCTCGGCCGTACGTGGGCACGGTCGCTCGCGAACCCGACCACCGTCGGCGCCGGCTACGTCGACACGATGGGCGCACCGTTCTCCGTCGTCCTGCCCGACCAGACCCTGGCCGCCCGGACGCTCCCCGACATGATCGAGATCGGCGGGACCGACGGCTTCTCGCTCATGGCGTTCCGGAATCCGCAGGGCTTCGTCGACGCGTGCAGCGACAAGCAGGCGCGGGTGCCGTACCAGGCGGGCGCCAAGGCATTCGCCGACTTCCTCCAGCACAACAAGGCGCTGAGGACCGTGTCGCGCGAGGAGCTCACCATCGACGGCAACCACGCGATCCACATCGTCACCGTCGAGAAGCCGGGCGCGTGTGCCCAGGTGCCGGCGGACGGGCTCTACCTGTGGACGCCGAAGGACTGCCAGTGCCACTTCGTCGGCGGGCACGACAGCCTGTACCTCATCGACGAGCCGAACGGCGACACGTTGATGCTCGAGGTGTCTCCCGTCGACGAGACCAACCCGGTCGAGCGCCAGATCATCGACTCCATCAGGCTGCCCGCGACCATCCCCGGCGGCTGATTCGGGCGCCTCCGTGGCGCCTTCCTTTCCCCATGAACCGGACCCAGGAGGTCACTCCATGCTTCGCCATGCCCGCCGCCTGCTCGCCGCCCTCCCACTCGTCCTCCTCCTCGTCTCGTCCGCCGCCGGCCCTGCCGCGGCGACCGTTCCGGGCCCCAATGGCCGGATCGTCTTCATGCGGCCCGACGACGCTGGCGCGTTCCAGATCTGGACGGCCAACCCGGACATGACCCATGCCGTTCAGCTCACGCACGGCCCGGATTGGGACGGCTGGATGCCGTCGTGGTCCCCCGACGGCCGTCGTATCGCCTTCTCGAGCCACCATGACGACCCGGACCCGTCCGACGACGTCGAGGTCCAGGACGTGTACACGATGAAGGCCGACGGCACCGACATCCGGAAGCTGACCGACTCGCGTGGGTTCAACGGCATCCCGTCGTGGTCGCCTGATGGCCGATGGCTGGTCTATGAGGCAGACCGCGGCGACTACCCGCGGAGCATGGGGATCTATCGCCTCCGGAGCGACGGCACCGGCCAGCCGCGTCGCATCACGGCGCTGCCCGGTGGGTCGACGTGGCAGGAGCTTCCCCGCTACTCGCCGGACGGCGAGCGCATCGTCTTCGACGAGGGTCATCTGTTCCCGGGGCCGAACCCGGGTGACGACCCGGTGGAGCTCGTCGCCCTGTTCACGGTCAGCCCCGAGGGCCGGGACCTCCGCCGGATCACTCCGTGGACGATGAACGCCCAGGATGCGGACTGGTCGCCCGACGGCCGCCGGCTGGTGTTTGCCGCCCGACTCGCAGCCCACCAGTCGGTCCAGAGCGTCATGGTGTCCGACGCCGACGGGGGCCACGTGCGCTCGCTGACTCACGGCGACGGGATCGTTCCCGACGGCAGTGACGCGGACTACCAGGAGTCGTTCAATCCGGCCTGGTCGCCGGACGGCCGGTTGGTCATCTTCGCCCGGGCGAGCTATACGCCGGCGGACGGCTTCGCCATGGGCCTCATGACGATGCGTCCCGACGGGAGCCACCAGGCGTGGACATCGAACCCGCCGCAGGAGGGCCATCAGCCGGACTGGGGCACCGCGCGCCTGATCCGCTGAGCACCGGCTCACCGATGCCGCCCGGCCGCGACGTGCGCCCGGGCGGCGTCGCGCAGCGCAAGCCCCGGCCTCCCCACGTCGCCGGCCAGCCGCGGCACCGGATGAACGTTTGACGCACCCGGTCCACTCATTGGGGGTGGCCGCGCCGATGATGGCGCGGACATCGAGGGAGGACCGGTGCGAGACATCGTCGAGCAGGCGATGCGCGGCGACCGCGAGGCGTTCGGGACGCTGGTGCTGCAGCACGGCGACCGGATGTACGCGATCGCGACGCGGATCCTGCGCGACACCCATCTCGCCGAGGACGCCCTGCAGGGCGCGCTCGTCACGGCGTGGCGCCAGCTGCCGGCCCTCCGCGACCCGGACCGCTTCGAGGCCTGGGTCCGCAAGCTCGTCGTCCACGCCTGCTACGCCGAGGCCAGGCGTCGCCGCTCGTGGACGGCCAACGTCAGGACGCTGCCGGTCGACGGGCCGGCGGGTCCCGACGACCTCCTGGCGATCCCCGACCGCGACGCCCTCGACCGGGCGTTCCGACGTCTGTCCGTCGAGCAGCGCGCGGTCTTCGTCCTGCACCACCACGCGGGCCTGCCCCTGGTCGAGATCGCCGAGACCCTCGGCATCCCGGCGGGGACGGCCCGCTCGCGA
>JBPYEM010000123.1:0-5406 GCA_051985205.1 Candidatus Limnocylindrales bacterium
GTCGGCGGTGCGTTCGGCTCGAAGATCTTCTGCTACGCCGACATGGCCCTCGTGATGTTCGCGTCCAAGGCGATCGGCGGGCGGCCGGTGAAGTGGGTCGAGTCGCGAACGGAGAACTACCAGTCCACGATCCACGGCCGGGATCACATCACGTACCTCGAGGTCGCCGGCAAGCGCGACGGCGAGGTCACCGGCCTGCGCGTCAAGACGTACGCCAACCTCGGCGGCCGGCTCTCGACGATCGGCCCCGGCATCCCGACGACCCTCTATGGCCGCGTCCTGTCGGGCTGCTACAAGATCCCGAACGTGTTCGCCGAGGTCACCGGCGTGTACACGAACACGACGTTCGTCGACGCCTATCGGGGAGCGGGCCGGCCTGAGGCGACCTATGTCGTCGAGCGCGCGATGGATCTCTTCGCCAACGAGATCGGCATGGATAGGGCGGCCATCCGCCGCAAGAACTTCATCCCGCCGGACCAGTTCCCCTATGAGAACCCGTCGGGGCTCGGCACGGCGTCGGGCGGGGCAAAGATCTACATCGATTCCGGCAACTACGAGCCGGCGCTGAACAAGGCGCTGATCGCGTCGGGCTACGACGACCTCGCCAAGGCCAAGGCGGAGGCGAAGGGCCGGGGCAAGCTCCTCGGCCTCGGCCTCAGCACCTACATCGAGGTCTGCGGCGTCGCTCCCTCCAAGTGGATCGGCGCCGTCGGCGAGGGCTGGGGCGCCGCGATGTGGGAGTCGGCGAACATCCGCGTCCACCTCACCGGGAAGACGATCGTCACGATGGGCACCCAGCCGCAGGGCCAGGGACACGAGACGACGTACGCCCAGGTCGTGAGCCACGAGCTCGGAATCCCGATGGACGACATCGTCGTCCAGCACTCCGACACGCAGGGGACGCCGTTCGGCTATGGCTCCTACGGCTCGCGCACCTCGTCGGTCGGGATGACCGCGGCGATCAAGGCCGCGACGAAGATCAAGGAGAAGGCCCGGCGCTACGCGGCCCACATGCTGGAGGCGTCGCCGGACGACATCGAGATCATCGGCAACGAGTACCGGGTGAAGGGCTCGCCCGAGAAGATGAAGACGCTCGCCGAGATCGCCTTCGCCCTCGACCTCGCGTTCGATGCGCCGGACGGGATGGAGCCGTATCTCGACGAGACCGCCTATCACGACACGCCGAACTGCACGTGGCCGTTCGGGACCCATGTCGCGATCGTCGAGGTCGACGAGGAGACCGGTGAGGTCGATCTGAAGCGGTATCTCGCCGTCGACGACGTCGGCAAGAAGATCAACCCGCTGATCGTCGACGGCCAGCTCCACGGCGGCATCGCCCAGGGCGTCGGTCAGGCGCTGTGGGAGGAGGCGGTCTACAGCGACGACGGCCAGCTGCTCTCCGGCTCGATGATGGATTACGCGCTGCCACGGGCTTCGTGGTTGCCGAGCTTCGAGCTCGACGAGACGGTGACGCCGTCACCGGTCAACCCGATCGGGGTGAAGGGCGTCGGCGAGGCGGGCTGCATCGCCTCGACCGCCGCCGTCGCGAATGCCGTGAACGATGCGCTGGCACCGCTCGGCATCGGCCACCTCGACATGCCGTACACGGGCCAGAAGGTCTGGCGGGCCATCCAGTCGGCGAAGGGAGCCCGGACATGATCCCGAACGCGTTCGACTACCAGCGGGCCGGCTCACTCGACGAGGCGCTGAGCCTCGTCGGGACGCCGGGGACGAAGGTGATCGCGGGTGGGATGAGCCTCCTGCCCTTGATGAAGCTGCGGCTCGCGAGTCCGGAGCGACTGGTCGACATCGGTCGGCTTGCGGAGCTCAAGGGCGTCCGGCAGCTGCCGGACGGCCGGATGGCGATCGGGGCGCTGACGACATATCGCGAGCTGTGGGACTCGCCCATCAAGGCGTACGGCCTGTTCCGCGACGCGCTCCCGGACATCGGCGACGTCCAGGTCCGGAACCGGGGCACGGTCGGTGGCGCGATCGCCCACTGCGACCCAGCCTCGGACCTGCCGGCGGTGCTGCTGGCCCTCGACGCCGAGATCGTTGCCCGCTCGCGTCGCGGCGAGCGGACGATCCCCGCCGACAGGTTCTTCCAGGGACCGTTCCAGACCGCGCTCGACGACGACGAGCTCGTCACGGAGGTCAGGATCCTCGGTCCTCGGGACGACGCGGGCTCGGCGTTCGCCTCGCTGATGCAGCGGGCGTCCGGCTACTCGATCGTGGGTGTCGCGGCGGTCGTCATCAAGGAGGGCGGCAGCGCGATCACCCGGGCGATGGTCGCGATCACCGGAGTGGGTGAGGCGCCGTACCGGGCCAAGGGGGTCGAGGCCGCGCTCGTCGGCAACGAGGGCACGGCCGAGGCGATCGTCGCGGCTGCGAGTCACGCCACGGACGGTGTGACCGTGAACAGCGACATCCACGCGGACGCGGAGTATCGGACCGCGATGGCCGGGGTCTACACCCGGCGCGCCATCCAGGGAGCGCTCGCCCGCCTCGACGGGTGAGGCCACGGGCGCGGTGGCGGACGAGGATCGGATGACCGTCCGCCCGCCGCGTTCGCGATCGACCGCGGACTGATCGGTGCGTCTCGAGCGCCTGACGGCCGATCGACTTGCCGCGCCCGGTGGCGGACCGCCGGAAGCCGTCCCGCGCGACCTCGTGGGCGCGGTCCTCGCGCGCGACCTGGTCGTGGCCGGGGAGCGATGGTCGAAGGGCCGCCGGCTGTCGTCGTCGGATCTCGCCCGGTTCGGCGCGTCTCCACCGGCCGCGGGGGAACCGGTGACGGTGATCGTGCTCGAGTCCGGGGACCTCCACGAAGACGAGGCGGCCGAACGGCTCGCGGCGGCGATCACGGGTGAGGGCCTGGAGCCGCGGCGGCCGGTCCAGAGCCGCCTCGATCTCGTCGCGACGACGGATGGCGTCGTCCACGTCCGCATCGGCGAGCTGGAGCGGGTCAACCGGCTCGATCCGCTCGAGGTGTTCACCCGTCTCGACGGCTCGATCGTCGCGGCCGGCGATCTCGTCGCGAGCGTCAAGGTCGCGCCCCACGTCGTTGCCGCCAGCGTCGTGGAAGCGGGTGCGGCGATTGCCCGCGGCGGGAGCCGACCGCTCGTCCGCGTCGCCCCCTTCCGACCGATGCGTGTCGCCGTCGTCGTGAAGGAGTCCCTCCGCGCCGCGGACCGGCCGCGGTTCGAGGCGACGATCCGGGCGAAGGTCGAGAGCCTCGGCTCCCGGATCGACACGATCGACTACGTCCCAGATGCCGAGGAGCCCGTGCGCGGCGCGCTCCAACGGGTGGCCCGTGGACGAGACCGCGTCGACGTCGTCCTGACGGCGGGCGGCCGTTCCACGGACCCAACGGACCCGTTCTTCCTCGCGATCGCCGAGCTCGGTGGGCGGCTCGTTCGCCAGGGCGTGCCGGCACATCCAGGGTCGATGCTGTGGCTCGCCCGCATCGGACGGACGGCGATCCTCGGCCTTCCCACCTGTGGCGCCTATGCGAAGGCGACGGCCGCGGACCTGCTGCTGCCGCGGCTCCTGACCGGCGAGCCGCCGACGCGCCGGACCGTGTCGGCGCTGGGTCACGGCGGCGTGCTGACCCGCGAGATGCGGTTCCGATTCCCGGCCTACGCCCGCGATCTGGACGCGCCCGACGGCTGATCCCCGCGAGGACCGCTCGATCGGCTGAGCGAACCGCGGCGCGCGGGGCGCGCGCTCGTTCATGGACGTCCGTCTACGGGCTTCCGGACGGCGACCCCGTATCCTCGTGGACGCCGATGTCCGTGCCAGCCGCGTCCCCCGTCCGCCCGACCGAGCCGCTCGACCCTGCGTGGGCCGACGCGGCGCCGCCCGAATCCGACCACGACCTGATCGGGCGGGATGATATCGTCGCGGAGCTCGTGGAGTCGCTGGTCGCGGGAGACGCGCGCGCGGTCGTCCTGAGCGGGATCGGTGGCGTCGGCAAGACCCGGCTCGCGCTCGAGATCACCCGCCATGTCGGTGACGCGTTCGTCGGCCGCGTGGCGTGGCTGTCGCTCGGGGGTTCGCCGCGGCAGGCCGGTCTCGCCTCGGCGATCGGCAGCGCGCTGCGCATCGACGACGGCGAGCCGGACCATCTCGCCGAGGCGATCGCGGCCACGATCGGCGACGACCCGGCACTCCTCGTCATCGACGCGATCGAGGGCGTCCTCCGCGATCTGGCGCTCGTCGACGAGCTCGTCGCCGTCGACCCCGGCCTCCGCATCCTGCTGACGAGCCGCGTTGCCGTCGACCGGCCGGGCCTTCGTTCCGTGGCGGTCGAGCCGCTCGCCGTGCCCCGGCCCGGCGCCGACCCTGAGGTCATCGTCGAAACGCCGGCCGTCACGCTCCTGATCGAGCGGGCCGCCGCGGCCGGAGCCGACCTCGCGCTGTCGCCCGCGAGCCTGCCCGTGATCGGGCGGCTGGTGAGCCAGCTCGACGGGCTGCCGCTCGCGATCGAGCTCGTCGCGCCGTTGCTCCGGCTCCTGCCGCCGCACCGGCTGCTGGAGCGGGTCCGCGAGGGCCTCGACCCGATCGATTCGGCGATCGGCTGGGCCCACGACCAGCTGTCGCCGGAGGATCGACGGCTCTATCGCCGGCTCGCGGCCTTCGGTGTCCCGTTCCGGGCGAGACACGTCCGGACGTTCGCCGAACGGTCCGTCGCCCACGGGCTGCAGGCGCTCGCGCCGGACCTGTCAGCCGGTCTCGAGCGGCTGGTCGCGGCCGGGCTCCTCCGGGGCCGCTCGGACACGACGGAGCAGGACGAGGCCACCGGCCCGGACGACCCTCGCGGCGTCGAGGTCCGGGAGTACGCGCTGCCGGCCCTGATGCGGGACGATGCCCTGCGGCGGCTCGAGGCGAGCGGCGAGGCCACCGCCGCGATGTGGGCGCGGGCCAACGACCTCCTCGCGCTCTGCGAGATGGTCGACGCGGAGCTCGCGATCCGCAGCCGGCGCGACCTTCTCGACCAGCTCGACACTGTTCACGACGACCTGCTCGCCACGCTGGCCCGAGCCCGGGCGGCCGGCGAGGGCCGGTTCCTCCTGCGGATGACGTCTGCGCTCGCCGAGTACTGGCGGGCACGCGGCCGGCTCGCCGAGGGCCGGATCTGGCTCGATACGGCGCTCCGCCTCGGTCCGACGGAGCGGAGCGTCGAACGGGCACGAGCGCTCCACGGCGCCGGCATCCTCGCCAACTGGCAGAGTGACTTTCCGAGGGCCCGAACCGTGCTCCAGGAGGCGCTCGAGATGCGGCTCCAGCTCGGCTTGCGGGCCGAGGCGGCCGCGAGCCTGAATCAGCTCGGGTTGATCGCGCTCGATCAGGGCGACCTCGAGGTGGCCGAGCAGTTCTGTCGGCTGGGGCTCGAGATGCGCCGCG
>JBPYEM010000124.1:0-3012 GCA_051985205.1 Candidatus Limnocylindrales bacterium
TCGATGATCGCGAACGTGCTGTCGAGCGCGTCGACGAGCTCCTCAGCGGAGCGGGGACGGTCGAGGTCATCCTCCCAGCCGTCGTCACGGCTGGGGTCGAATGGCGTCCCCTCCCAACCCGGCTCGCCGACAACCGCACAGAGCCAGTAGACGCGGCTCCCGCCGAGATGGCCGACGAGCGCCCAGATCGGCCAGTGCTCGTCGGACGGACGCAGCGCGAGCTGGTCGGCGTCGAGCGTGGCGACGACGTCCCGGAGCCGCCGGTTGTACTGCGGCCACCGGTCGTAGAAGAGTCGGATCGACATGCCCCGAGTCTACCGGGAGGGATCGGAGGTGCCCGGCGCGGTGGGCACGCGCCCTCGCGCCGCCCAAGCCGACGCGCGGAGCTCGAAGGCGCCGGCCGGCAGCATCCGTCGGCATAGCTCGCGGAGGTTCGCGGCGGCCTTCGAACCGAGCCCCGCGACGAAGCTGCCCGCTGGCCCGACGCCGCGGGTGAACGGCTCCCACCACGCGTCGAAGGACTCGAACGGTCGCGCGACCTCGATGCTCGCTGCTTCGATCGCCTCGAGCCCGGCTTCCCGGAGCAGGTCCTCGAGATGGCCCGCACGCGCGCCGGCGAGGTTCGCCTCGCCGACGACCCCGTGGGCGACCGCCGACGCGGCCTCCCAGAACGGCCCGAGCGGGCCTCGACCACCCGCGAAGTCCCAGACGCAGGCCGCGACCGTGCCGTCGGACCGCGTGACGCGGGCCATCTCGCGCAGCCCGCCGACTGGATCGGCCAGGAAATGCACCACGAGTTGGGCGAGGGACGCGTCGAAGGTCGCGGGCGGGAAAGGGAGCGCCTCCGCGGCAGCCTGACGGACGTCGACGCCGGGGTGGCGCGCGCGGGCGGCCTCGACAAAGGGAACGGACGGATCGGCGGCGCAGACAGCCTCGGGACCCACGCGGGCGACGAGCTCACCCGTCAGCGCACCGGGGCCACACCCGACGTCGAGGACTCGTTGACCTGGGCGGACGTTCGCGAAATCGGCGAACCGGGGTGCGAGACGGATCGACCAGCCGCCCATGAAGCGGTCGTAGGCATCCGCGGCGACGTCGAAGGTCACGCGCCGATGATGACCCCGCAAACCTGACGAGATCTGCCCGCTCGGGACCGACAATGCCGGCGTGAGTCGCTATCTGGCACTCCTTCGCCGGCGGGACTTCGCGCTCCTGTGGGGAGGGGCGACGATCTCCGAGCTTGGCGACGGGATGTCGTTCGTCGCGCTCCTCTGGCTGCTGATCGAGCGCGGCGGCAGCCCGACGGACGTCGGATTGCTCGCGGCCGTCTACACGGCGCCGGTGATCGTCGGGGGCCTGGCGGCCGGCATCATCCTCGATGCCTTCGACCCCAGGAAGGTCGTCGCCGCAGACAACGCGATTCGGGGGCTGGCTGTCGCGAGCGTGCCGGTTGCCGCGGCCCTCGGGGTCCTGACCACGGTTCACCTGTTCGTCGTCGCGGCGATCTACGGGCTGCTGTTCATGACGAGCGCAGCCGGCATCCCGAGCCTGATCACCCGCCTCGTCAGCCCCGAGGAACGGGTCACCGCGAACTCGATGGAGTCGCTGTCGTTCAGCCTGCCCGGTCTCGTCGGGCCCGGCGCCGCCGGCCTCCTCATCGCCATCGTCGGGGCGCCGTTCGTCCTCGCGGTCGACGCCCTCACGTACGGGACCTTCGTCGCCTGCCTGCTGCTGATGCGCGAAGGCGGTCGCGCTCCCGCCGCCACGGCCGACGGCGCCGCCGAGCCCGGCGGCGAGCACGCCGCCGACATCATCGACCAGGCGGCCGGTCGCGGGCTGGGTCCGGCCATCCGGTTCATCCTCCGGTCGCCGGCGATCGTCGCGATCACGCTCTTCTACATGTCCGTGAACGTCGCGGGCGGGATCCTGATCGTGGTCGTCCCGCTCTACGTCCGCGACGTCCTGCGCGGCGGTTCGGAGCTGTTCGGTCTCCTGCTCAGCGTGCTGACCGCCGGGGAGCTCGTCGGGCTGATCGCCGTCGGGGCAGTCGGCTGGCGCTGGCCGCTCGGCCGGTCGATCGCCTGGTCCCTGCTCCTCAGCGGCATCGTCATCGCCCCGTGGGTCCTGTCGCCGTCTGAGCTGCCACTTGCCGCGATCCTCTTCGTCTGGGGCGCGGTCGGGTCGTCGCTGACACCCTGGGCGCAGACCATCCGGATGCGGCTGATCCCACCGGAGATGCGGGGTCGGGTGTTCGCGCTGCTTCGAACGAGCATGCAGTCGACCCGGCCGGTCGGATCCGTCGTCGCCGGTGTCCTCCTGGACGCCGGTGGGCTCTTGGTGGCGATCGGGGCGATCGCCGTGCTGTTCCTGGTGCCGGGCCTGATCGGGATCGGTCTGCCGGCGCTGGGCCGCGGGCCGACAGCCGAGCCGGAGCCGTCGCTCCCGGGGCTGGACACGACGCCGGAGCCAGCCGGTCGCTAGGATCCGGTCCATGGCCCGGATCAGGCTCGGTCTCGTCGGTTGCGGTGACGTCGCCCATCGGCATTACCTGCCGGGGCTCGCGTCCATCGCCGGCGAGGTCGATCTCGTCGCAGCCTGCGATCCTCGGGAAGGCGCTGCCGAGGCCGTCGTCACCGCCGTCGCGGGCTGGTCACCGGGCACCGCGGCCTACCGCGATCTCCGCGCGATGCTCGGCGCGGGTGGGCTGGACGGCGTCGTCGACCTGACGCCCGCACCGGCGCACGGCGCGACGAACCGAGCGATCCTCGAGGCCGGGGTCGCCTGCTACAGCGAGAAACCGCTTGCGGCGTCAGTGGCAGAGGCGGACGAGCTGATCGCGCTCGCAGGAGCGGGCGGAGTCCTCCTGCTGTGCGCACCGGGATCGGCCGTCACGAAGCGCATCCGCGCCCTCCGTGAGCTGACCGGGTCCGGACGGTTCGGTGCGCCGACGCGCGCCGTCGCGCATCATGCCGACCCGGGTCCGGCCGACTGGCTCGAGTACACCGGCGACCC
>JBPYEM010000125.1:0-2662 GCA_051985205.1 Candidatus Limnocylindrales bacterium
GCTGCCGCGACCCTCCGGCGCCCTGGAGGTCGTGCTGCCGGGCGGCGACATCGAGGCGACGGTCCTCGCGGCGCCGGCGCCGGACTCGCTGGCCGTCGATCGGGCGCGGCTGGAGAACGAGCTGGCCGAGGCCGAGGAGCATCTCGCGGCCGCGCGGGCACGGCTGGCCAACCCCTCGTTCACCGACCGGGCGCCCGCCGCGGTGGTCGACGGTGCGAGGACTCGCGAGGCGGAGCTCACGGCCCAGGTCGAGCGGCTCCGGGAACGGCTCGCGGGCTGAGGGTCGCGCCGCTCGACGTCAGCCGATCACGAGATCCGCGACGACGGGCCGGTGGTCGGACAGATCCCCAGCCTCGGTCGCGACCCGGCAGGCCTCGACGGCCAGTCCCCGGACGAAGACGTGGTCGATCGGCTGCGGTCCGCACGAGAGACGCCGCGGATCTCCGATTCGGACGCCGACCGCAGCGAAGGCGTCCCCGAAGACGGACGAAAGCGGCTCGATGTCGGGTGAGCCGACCGCGGCGTTGAGGTCACCGGTGACGATGACCGGTCCTGCCGCCTCGCCGGCGACCGACGCGAGCGCCTCCGCCTGCCGGCGCCGTTGCTCGTGGCCCATGTAGGTCAGGTGGGTCGTCACGACCGCGATCCCGTCGAAGGTGACGCCGACGACGCAGCGCGGCTCGCGGTGACCGGGCTCGACGTCGCCGTAGCGGACCCCAGCGAGCGGGTGGTTCGCGCCGGCCGGTTCGACGACGTCGTCGTCCGCGGGTGGGTCGAGTCCCAGGACGAAGCCGGCGTCGACCGGCGCTCGCGTGAGGATGGCGTTGCCCCACATCGCCGACCCGATGGCCCGATCGTTCTCCGGTGCGACGAGCGGGTAGGCGTGGGCGGCGGCGTATCGGACGCTCAGGCCAGTCAGCTCCGCGAGCTCGGCCGGCTGATCGTGCACGACGCCGTCCGGCGTCATCACGGCGACCTCCTGGAGCGTGACGACGTCGGCGTCGAGCGTGCGCAGGACGCCCCCGATCAGCTCCAGCCGCTCCTGCCGGACGTGTCGCCACCACGCGGGCGGAAACGGTTCGCCGGGGCCGATGCCCGCGCGAATGTTCCAGGTGACGACGCGCAGGCGCCTCGGCCCGGCCGAGGCGCCCGTCATCGCGCCGCTACTTGACGGAGCCGGCCAGCAGACCCTGGACGAAGTACCGCTGCAGGCTGAAGAAGACCGCCAGCGGCACGAACATCAGCAGGAAGGCCGCCGCCGCGAGGAGGTTCCATTCGCTGCCATACGTTCCGAGGAGCGTGGTGATCTGGACCGTCATCGGGAGATTGGCGTTGTTGTTCACGAAGATCAGCGCCATCAGCAGGTCGTTCCAGACCCACAGGAACTGGAAGATGCCGTAGGCGGCGATCGCGGGAACGGACAGCGGGATGACGATGGTCCGGAACACGCCGAGCGTCGACGAGCCGTCGATCCGGGCGGCCTCGATCAGGTCGCGCGGCAGGGTGATGAAGAAGTTCCGGAGCAGGAAGATCCCGAACGGCAGGGCGAACGCGGTGTGGGCGAGCCAGATCCCGATGAATCCCTGGGTCAGCTGCAGCGGCCGGAACAGCTGCTGGAGCGGCAGGAACGCGACCTGGACCGGGACCATCATCAGGGCGACGATCACGAGGAAGATCGTGTCCCGGAACGGGAACCGGAGCCACGAGAACGCGTACGCGGCGAGCGAGCAGACCAGGAGCGGCAGCAGGGTCGACGGCACCGCGATGATCAGGCTGTTCAGGAACGACTGGCCCATCCCATTGGCGCTGATCACCGACTGGTAGTTCTCCGTCGTGAACCGCATCGTGGAGAGGACCTCCCACCAGCCGGTCGACTGGATGTCGGTCCGCGGCCGGAACGAGGTCACCAGCAGGCCGATCGTGGGGGCCAGCCAGATCACCGCGACGATCCCGAGGAAGATGTGGATCGGCGTCTTGTTGAGCGACCGCAGGACGCGGGCGCTGGCGGTCTCGCGACTCGAGGTCGCGATCCGCTCCGTGGCGACGTTCGTGCTCATGTCAGACCACCGCCGAGCTGCGGAAGCGCCGGACGTTGAAGATCATCACCGGGATCAGGATGATCAGCATGATCACCGCGACCGCGGCGGCCTTGCCGTACTGGCCGGCTGAGAAGTCCTGCTTGTACATCTCGAACGCGATCACGCGGCTGGCGTCGCCCGGTCCGCCCTGGGTCATGACGTACGGGATGTCGAAGAGCGTGATCACGTTCACGATCAGCGTCACGGCCAGCACAGAGATCGGCAGGCTGACCATCGGAACGATGATCCGCCAGAAGATCTGGAACTCGTTCGCGCCGTCCGTCCGCGCCGCTTCCAGGATCTCGGCCGGAATGCCCTTGAGCGCTGCGGAGAGGATCACCGTCGCGAAGCCGGTCGAGCCCCAGATGCCGACGGCGATCAGCGCCGCATTCACGAAGCTCTTGTCCCCGAGCCACGACACCGGCCCGATGTGGACGACCCCGAGCAGGGCGTTCAGCAGGCCGACGTTCGGGTCGTTCGAGTACATGAAGCCCCAGATCACGCCGAGCGCCGTGGCCGCGATCGCCATCGGCAGGAAGACGACGGCCTTGATCGTCGCCTCGTAGCGGACCCGCATCGCCACG
>JBPYEM010000126.1:0-13648 GCA_051985205.1 Candidatus Limnocylindrales bacterium
TCGTGTTGTGGGTCGCCGCGCTCGCGGCCGGAACGGCGAGCGCCTCGATCGATGTGGGGATCGCGGCCGCCGTCAGCGACCTGACGCCACTGGGCGACCGCGCGGCGGCGATGGCCGGCTGGAATGCGCTGACGGGCGCGCGCGGCATCGTGGCCGCCTTCCTCATGAGCGCCCTGTTGGAGGTCGGCGTGCTCGACGTCACGTTCGGCCTGCTGGCCTGTGCCGCGACATCGGCGGTCGGGGTGGTGCTGTTCGTGCGGGCGGGTCGGTCGGCCGCGGCTCCGGCGGCGTCCGGGGTTCCTGCGATTCCGGCGGATGAGCCCGTTGCGTCCGACCTGGGCCCCGCCCGGCCGGTCCCGGCTCAGGCCGTCGCCGGCGTCCCGCTCGCGAGGACGTAGACGGGGGTCGAGCTCGTCTTGCCCTTGAGCTCGAGCTGCCGCTGCTCGAGCCCTTCGGTGGCGAGGCCGCTCATCGCCGCGGCCCGCTCGTTGACGAGGATCTCCCCGGTCGCGGCGGCCGACGCCAGCCGCGCCGTCACGTTCACGATGTCACCGAGTGCGGTCAGCGACGTCACCGGCGGCTCGCCGACGGAGCCGACGAAGGCGACGCCGGTCGCGACTCCCGCGCCGATCGGCAGCCAGGGCCCGTCCGGCGAGCCGTGACCCGTGGCCTCGAGCAGCGCCTGCCCCGCCGCGATCGCGCTCGCGGCGTGCCGCTGGCCGGCGGTGGCGGGGATGAAGATCCCGATCGCTTCGTCGCCCACGAACTTGTCGACGATCCCGTCGTTGGCGATGAGGATCCGCGTCGCGGTCTCGTAGAACCGGTCCAGCAGCCGTCGGAACTCGCTGGGACGCATCCGCTCCGCGAGCGTCGTCGAGCCTCGGACGTCGGCGAACATGAAGCTCGATTCCAGCTCGGCGCCGCCGTGGAAGCGGCTGAGCATCTGGAAGCAGAGGTTGCAGTAGTCGGGGTTCTTCTCCCAGCGACGGCGGCCCTGGAGCCGCATGAGGTACGAGCCCGGCGGACCGAACGGCGCGGCGCACATCTTGCAGCGCGGCGCGCTGGGCAGGTGCTTCAGGCGGGCGCGGGTCCGTGCGTAGACGGGATTGGTCCCGTCGAGGAGCCCCCGCCACATCTCCTCGTTGGGGTTCGGCCCGGCCGGATCCCGATCGAGGTCCACGAGCCGGAGTGTAGACGCGGCCGGGTCCAGGCGACGCTCGACTGGCGGCCCACCGCCGCCCCGTCCGCCAAGCGGACCGGCCGACCGAATACGATCCGCGGATGCGCCTGACCGCCTGGGAAGAGGAGCGACTGCAGGTCTTCGCTGCAGCGGAGCTGGCGCGTCGACGTCGATCGCGAGGCGTTCGGCTGAACGCGCCCGAGGCGATCGCGGTGATCTGCGACGCGATGCTCGAGGCTGCCCGCGACGGCGCCTCCTCCGAGGACGTGGCCGCGGCTGGTCTCGCGGCCGTCGCGCCGGACGACGTTATGGACGGCGTTCGGGAGCTCGTCGACGAGGTGCGCCTGGAAGTCCTGGTCGCCGACGGGACGCGGCTCATCGTCGTGGCGGATCCGCTCGGTGGCGGCCGGCCGCTCGCCCCGGACGGACCCGGCTCCGTCGTCGTCGCGACCCGCGCTGTCGGGCGGGCGGGCGCCGCGGACGATCGCCCTCGGCGTCGGGTCCTCGTCCGGAACACCTCGCGTCGCGTCGTGCGCGTCTCGTCGCATATGCCGTTCGACGCGGTGAACGCCCGCCTGGCATTCGACCGTTCCGCGGCCGCCGGTCTGCATCTCGACCTCCCTGCCGGCACCTCCGAGCGATGGGCGCCGGGCGAGGCGAAGGAGGTCCAGCTCGTCGCGTACGGGCTCCGCCCGTCTGCGGACGAATCCGCGTGACGTCCCGTCTCTCGCCCCACGAGCGCCTGGCGCGTTACGGTCCGACCGTCGGCGACCGGATCCGCCTCGGCGACACGGACCTGTGGGTCACCGTCGCCGAGGATCGCCAGGCGCCGGGCGACGAACCGATCTGGGGCTACGCGAAGACGCTTCGGCCGCGGATGACCCAGGCCGGGCGCGCCGGGCCGTCGGAGCTCGACGCGGTCGTGGCCGGCGCCGTCGTCATCGATCCCACGATCGGTGTCGTCAAGGCGGACATCGGGATCAAGGACGGGCGCGTCGTCGGCGTCGGCCGTGCCGGCAACCCCGCGATCAGCGACGGCATCGAGCTCGAGATCGGGCCCCACACCGCCCCGATCATGGCGTACGGCCTGATCGCCACGCCGGGCGCCGTCGACAGCCACGTCCATCTCATCAGCCCGGAGCTGCTGCCCGCCGCGTTGTCCGGCGGCGTCACGACGCTCGTCACGGCCGGCTTCGAGGAGCCGGCGTGGGCGATGGCCCGGATGCTGTCGGCTGTCGCCGGGTGGCCACTCAACGTCGGGCTCCAGGCATGCGCCCGGTCGACGACGTCAGCCGATCTCGAGGCGCTCGTCGACGCCGGGGCCGTCGGGTTCAAGATCCACGAGGACTACGGGGCGACGCCCGAGATCATCGATGCGACGCTGGCGTTCGCGGACGATGTCGGCGTCGCCGTCTCCCTCCACACCGACGGCCTCCACGAGTCGGCGGAGCTGGAGGACACGGTCGCGGCGATCGCCGGACGGACGGTCCACGCCTACCACGTCGAGGGCACGGGCGGCGGCCACGTCCCGGATCTCCTCGGGCTCGTCCGGGAGCCGTCGATCATCTGCTCCTCGACGACGCCGACGCTGCCGTGGGGCCGCAACACGGCGGCCGAGCACGTGCCGATGATCGTCCTGAACCACGGCGGTTCGATGGGTGTGCCGGCCGACGTCGAGCTGGCCGCGGAGCGGGTCCACCCGGCGACGATGGCGGCGGAAGGCCCGCTCCACGAGCTCGGCGCCATCCAGATCGTGAACTCGGACTCGCAGGGGATGGGCCGAATCATGGAGACGGTCCGCCGGACGTTGCAGCTCGCCAGCGTGATGACGTGGTGGCCGGGCCGGACGATGCGGCGCCCGCGTCGTCGCGCGAGCGGCGACGGCGACCCGCTGGACCAGACCGAGCGGGTCCTCCGCTACCTCGCGAAGGTGACGATCGAGCCGGCGATCACCCATGGACTGGCGGACCACGTCGGCTCGCTCCGGCCAGGTCGGCTGGCGGACATCGTGCTCTGGAAGCCCGCCTGGTTCGGGGCGAAGCCGGAGCTCGTCCTCAAGTCCGGGTACGCGGCATGGGCGCCGCTCGGCGACGGCAATGCGACCGTCGAGCGGGCCGAGCCGACCCGCTACCGACCGGACTGGGGCGCGTTGCCCGGTCCGGCGGCGGAGCTCGGCGTGACGTTCGTGGCGGAGGGTCGGGGCCGGCGGCGAGCGCTCACCGGGACGGCCCCGGCTCGGCGGTTGGTCGAGATCGGCCGGACTCGCGGCCTCACGCGCGACGATCTCTGGGCGAACCGGGCCACGGCGCCGATCGAGATCGACCCGGTCGACGGCCGGGTCCAGCTCGACGGGGAGCCGCTGGCGTTCGGCCCGGTGGACGAGGTGCCGCTGAGCCGGCGCTACTTCCTCCGCTGACGGGCGCGCTCGTTCCGCCCTGAGCCCGCGTCATCCGCTTCGTCGATTGGGCGTCGCCCGCCGGCCGCATCCGGACGTCGGGTCCGCGGCTGGTGTCAGGCCCAGATGTCGCCGACGATGAACCCGGCCGGGAACGGGTCGGTCGGGTCGACCGCGTAGTCCGCGATCCCGGTGATCCACGCCTGACCCGTGATCTCCGGCACCACGGCTGTCCGATCGCCGATGCGGGTCTCCTCGAGCAGCCGGCCCGCGAAGACGGTGCCCAGGATCCCCTCGTGGCGGAAGTCCTCACCGATCGCCAGCCGGCCGCGGGCATGGAGGGTCGCCATCCGCGCCGACGTCCCCGTCCCGCACGGCGAGCGGTCGATCGCGCCAGTCCACGTCGAGGGCCGGTCCCAATCGAGCGTGCCCGTCGACACCGTCACGACGTTCCGCATCGAGTTGGCCGGGTCGTGGGCCGGCCCGGACAGCTGACCGATCGTGATCCCCGCGAAGCCGGGCTGCTCGGGATGGACGACCGGCAGCTGGTCGGCAGCGGCGGCCTTGATCATCTCCGTGATTCGCACGATGTCGGCGCCTTCGTCCGGCGTCAGGCGGAGCCCGAACGGCTCTGCCGAGGCGATGACGTAGAACATCCCGCCATAGGCAACGTCGACGGTGACGCTGCCGAGCTGGGGGACGTCGACGACGGCGTCGAGATGTGTCGCGAATGCGGGCACGTTGCGGAACGTCACGCCCGTGACCTTGCCGTCGCGACAATCGGCACGGACGCGGATCAGTCCCGCCGGCGCCTCGAGGATGACCTCCGTGACGGGCTCGGTCATCGGCAGGATCCCGGTCTCCAGCAGAGCGGTGACGACGCACATCGTGTTCGAGCCGCTCATGCCCGGGTATTCGACCTGCTCCATGATCACGTAGCCGGCCGCGGCCGCCGGGTTCGACGAGGGCAGGACGAGGTTGCAGTTGGCCGCCGGAAAGCCGCGCGGCTCGCGGACCATCCGCAACCGCAGGTCGTCCCGGTTGGCCTGGAGCCACGACATCTTGTCGAACATCGTGTTCCCCGGTACGTCCGGCACCCCACCGACGATCACCCGGCCCGGCTCGCCGGCTGCGTGGAGGTCGATCGCCCGGATGGTGGGACCGAGACGGGCCGGGACGTCGATTCGAGCCGTGGCCGGTCGATCGGCCGTCGTCATCGGCCGCGCTGCGCGTCGGCGAGCTCGCGGGCGACGTCGCGGCGCGCGTCGCGATCCGCGATGTCCCGGCGCCGATCGTGGAGCTGCTTGCCGCGCGCCAGCCCGAGCTCGAGCTTGGCCCGGCCCCGCGACGTCAGGTAGAGCCGGAGCGGGACGATCGTCTGGCCCTTCGCCTTCGTCCGGCCGAGCAGCTCGTCGATCTCGGACCGGTGGAGGAGCAGCTTGCGTTGCCGCTTCGGCTCGTGGTTGTTCCGGTTGCCTCCCTCGAACGGCGCGATGTGGGCGCCGATCAGCCAGGCCTCGTCGCGCTCGATACGCGCATACGCGTCAGCCAGGTTCACCTTGCCGTTCCGGACGGACTTGATCTCCGTCCCGGTCAGGACGATCCCCGCCTCGAACGTCTCGTCGATCGTGAACTCGTGCCGGGCGCGTCGGTTGACGGCCATCGTCTGCTCAGCCACGCCGCGATCGTATCGTGCGCCGCCCGGGTTCGATCGCGCTGGTCCCCGGCACGAGGCGCTGGGCGGAGCGCGACGGCGACCGCCGCCAGACGCAGGAAAGCCGGCGCTCTCGCGCCGGCTTCCCAAAGCTCTCCCACCCACAGGGTGTCCGACTAGACGGCCATCTCCTGCGAGGTGGTGCAGCTACTCGTACTGTCGATCACTGCACATCACCTCCTTTCGTTCGTGTTCAACCGTACAGGATGGCCGGGCCGGGTTGCAAGCGTCCGGACCCCACCGGAGGGGTCAGGCGGCTGGCTGAATCAGGCCCGCCGCTGCCGTCGGTGCGGCCAGCAGCTGGACCGCCCTGTCGAGCTGTGGATCGGCCTTCGACGTCGGGTCCGTCGGAGCGGCCACGGCGACATCCGGCACGATCCCGACGTGGTGGATCCAGCGCTGGTCCGGGGTGAGCCACTTCGCGATCGTGAGCTTCAGCGCCGAGCCGTCCTGGAGCTGGATCCACTCCTGGACGGTGCCCTTGCCGAACGACGTCTGGCCCACGACCGTGGCCCGCTTCGTGTCCTGCAGCGCGCCGGCGACGATCTCGCTCGCCGATGCGCTGCCCTTGTCGACGAGGACGATCAGCTTGATGGACGGGTCGGTCGCGATCCCCTGACCGGTCGCGTCGGTCTCCGTCTTCGATCCGTCCGCCGACTGCTCCCAGAAGATCGGCCCCTTCGCGATGAACTCGCTGGCGATCTTCTGCGCCGCGGTCACGTAGCCGCCCGGATTGCCCCGGAGGTCGAGGATGATCTCCTTCTGCCCCGCCTTCAGGTCCGCCGCCAAGGCGTCATGGAAGGTCGCCGCGGAGTTGTCCGAGAAGCCGGTCACCTGGAGATAGCCGACGGCGCCGTTGCCGAGGGTCTTGGTCACGACCTCCTTCTGGACGATGACGTCGCGCGTGACCTTGATGTCCGTCGGCGCGGCGGAGCCCCGCACGATCGTCAGCGTCACCGTCGTGCCCTTCGGCCCGCGGATCTTGTCGCGGGTCCCATCGACCGTGAGGCCATCCACCTTCACGCCGTCGACCGCGGTGATCACGTCCCCGGGCTTCAGCCCGGCCTTCTCGGCCGGCGAGCCGTCGAGCGGGCTCGTGATCGTGAGGCGGCAATCCGGCCCCAGGGTCGTGCAGTCTGACGCCTTGCCCGTCTTGTCGAGCGTCCCGATCTCCGCGCCGATCCCCTCGAACTGGCCGGAAAGGTCCTGGAGCCCCTGGCGGTACTGGTCCGGCGTCAGGTACGCGGAATACGGGTCGCCGAGACTCTCGACCATCCCCTTGATCGCGCCGTTGACCAGCGTCTGCTGCGTCTCGCCGCCCAGCGCGAAGCGGCTGGTGATCGCCTTGTACGAGTCCCAGAAGGCCTGGAAGCCGTCTTCGGCGGCGACCGGTGTCCCGGGCTGCTCGGCGACGCGCTGGCCGACGAGGTAGCCGGACAGGAACATCGCCCCACTGCCGAGCAGGGCGACGACCACGATCGCGAGGCCGAGGATCCACGTCCGTGCCTCGGATCGGCGGGGGGCGACGGGCGTTGGTGGAACCGTCAGGCCGAACGGAGCGACCGTCACCGCGGGAGGCGCCGGGGGAACGGCCTGGGCGGTGGGGGCGCCCGAGTCGGGCGATGTCGGGGGCACGGGGGACGACGGGTCAGGGCGTTGGGGATCCGACGGGAGCATCGAGGACGTGGTTCTCCGCTGCGAGCGTGCGTGCGGGCGCCAAAGGGTAGCACCGCCTCTTCGGGATGCTACGGGGGCACGGTCCGCCCCGGTTCGAGCGTGAACACAACTTCATCGAACCGACGCCGGCGCTTCGCGTGCTGCGTGCTACCGCCTCACCGGCCATCGCCGTGACGGACGAGCTAGCGGATCAGGTAGGTCCGCACGGACACCCACGAGCCGAGGATCCCGAGACCGAGGCCCGCCGCCGTCACGATCACGACGAGGTCCCGGGCGAGCGAGCCGAAGCTCAGCGGCAGCACCCGGAAGAAGTCGACCATGAAGCTCGCGATCGGCTCGGACAGGAAGTACAGGAAGGCCAGGGTGATCGCCGCGCCGAACAGGCCGACCATGGCCCCCTCGAAGACGAACGGCCACCGGATGAACGCATCGGATGCGCCGACGAGGCGCATGATCTCGATCTCCTCGGCGCGCGCGAAGACGGCGAGCCGGATCGTGTTCACGATGATGAAGAGCACGATCACGCCGATCACGAGCAGGATCACGCTGCCGGCCGTCCGCAGGATGTCGGTCACGGTTTTCACGTTCTGGGCCGTGTCCTTCGTATCGAGGACATTCCGGACGGCCGGCTGCTGGCGAAGCGCGTCCGCGACCGTCTTCGAGAAGCTCGGGTCCTTGAGCTTCACCTCCTCGCTCGCAGTGAGCGGATTGGAGTCGAGGTACTTCGTCAGGTCCTCGCGACCCTGGGCCTTCATCGAGTCCTGGAATCGCTGGAGCGCCTGCTCCTTCGACACGTAGGTCGTCCCGGTCACCTCGGGCATCGCCCGGATCGTCGCCTCCAGCGCCGATACGTCGGCGTTTGTCGCCTCGAGCCGGATGTTCGCGACGACCTCCACCTTGGCCTCGGTGAAGTCCAGCGCCGACAACAGGCCCGTCTGGATGATCCAGAAGCCGGCCAGGAGCACGAGCATCAGGACCATCGTCGCGGTGGCCGCGAGGCTCATCAGCGCGTTCCGCCAGAACCCCTGCCAGGCGCGTCGCAGGCTGAACGCGATGAAGCCGACCATCAGTCGGCGCGGTGGTAGGTGCCGCCGACCTCGTCGCGGATGATCCGGCCCTCCTCCAGGGCGACGACACGCTTGCGGAGCGCCGTCACCACGTCCGCATCGTGGGTCGCCATGAGCACGGTCACGCCCAGCTCGTTGATCCGGAGCAGGAGCTGGATGATCTCCCAGCTGATCAGCGGATCCAGGTTGCCGGTCGGCTCGTCGGCGATGATCAGCCGCGGATCGTGGACGAGAGCCCGGGCGATCGCCGTCCGTTGCTGCTCGCCACCGGACAGCTGGCTCGGGACCTGCTGGCGCTGGGCGGTGAGGCCGACGAGGGCGAGCACGCGGTCGACGGCCGGGCGGATCCGTCGCCGCGGAGTGCCGGTGACCTCGAGGGCGAACGCGACGTGCTCCCAGACGCTCTTCGTCGGCAGCAGCTTGAAGTCCTGGAACACGATCCCGATCTTGCGCCGGACCTTCGGGACGGCCCGCCGCGACAGTCTCGCCAGGTCCTGGCCGTCCAGGACGACCTGACCCTGGGTCGCGAGCTCGTCGCGGATCAGGAGCTTGATCAGCGTCGACTTGCCGGCCCCCGACGGGCCGACGAGGAACACGAAATCGCCCTCGGGGATCACGAGGTCGACGTCCCGGAGCGCGGTCTTTCCGTTTGGGTACGTCTTCGTGACGTCGTGGAGGACGAGCACCGCGCGTTCCGTGGCCGCAACGTCACGCCGGCCGAAGAGCCGGTCACGGACGGATCGCTGGGCGGCGACAGACGGGGACGAGGCGACGGTCATGGATGGTTCCCGGGGGCGGGTGACGCCGTTGACGGTGCCGCGTTCGGTCACCCTGGCTCCGTCCGGGGGCAAGACAGGAGCGTCATCGGCAGGAGAGGCTACACCGCCCGCACGAACGCCGCCAACCGACGGCCCGCACGAGCGTCTCGGCTGGCGGTCCTGGCGAGCAGTGGCCTCGGTCTACAGCAATCCCGGCGAGATCGGGATCGCCCGGGACCAGTCGGCGAACGGGCGGTCCCAGCAGAGGATCGTGGGAAAGCCGTCGATCCGGAAGCCGGCGTGCAGGAGCGGCACGACCGCACCTTCCGCGGCACCGGGCACCCAGATGCCGAACGCGCCGCGAGGTTCGATCGCGGTCACGAGGTGGGCGACCACCGGTCCGAGCAGCTCGCGATCGGCCACGACGACCGGACCGACCCGGCCGGCCTCCGACGTGTACCCGTAGCCGAGCGCGGCCCCGGTCCGGTCGCAGTACAGGAAGCCGCGCCGACCCTCCCGGGCGAGGTAGGCATGGTCGACCGCCCGCTCGAACCCGAGGACGTCGTGGTCCAGGGCGTTCAGCTCGCCGGCCAGCGCCGACGAGCCGATCCCGTCGCCGTCCGCGCCGATCTCGTCGAATGGCGCGATCTGGACATCCGGTGGCAGCGACGGAAGGGCCGAGACGCGTTCCGCCCGGCCGACGAAGCGGAACAGCGGGACGCGGGGCACGATCCCGAGCGACGCATAGAGCGCGTTCGAGATCGGCTGGATACTGTCCGTCGCAGTCGCCCGGTACGTGTCCGGGACCGGTCCGCCCGGTTCCGGTCCACCGGCCCCCGTTCCGGCCTCGGGCGCCTCCCACACCGCGTCGAGCAGCCGCCGGCCCAGGCCACGCGACTGCGCCTCGGGCAGCACGAACAGCATCGACAGATACCACAGCGGCGGACGCCGGACGACGGCGATGAACCCGTCCAGCTGCCGCTCCCCGTCACCGCGGACGCGTTCGGCGACGAGAAAGGTGTTCGGGTCGGTCGAGCGGAGGTGCGCGTAGAGACGGAGGATCGGGCCGAGATCGTCCGGGATCGGCTCCAGGGCCAGCCGAACGAGATAGTCGTTGAGGGCCGTCCGCCAGATGACGGCGCAGATCGGGAGATCCGCGGCGGCCGCGGGCCGAAGGACGTGCGCGGCCGGGGCCGTGTCGTCGCCGGGCTCGAGCCGCGCCCCCGACGTCACCCGGTCGCGGTCGCCAGGTCGTCCTCGCCGTCCTCGATCGCGGCGACGCTCGCGCCGGTCGCCAGTCGCTCGAGCTCGGCTCGCATGAAGTCGTCGAGGTCGCCGTCCAGGACGGCCTGGGTGTTGCCCGTCTCCTGGCCGGTCCGGAGGTCCTTGACCATCTGGTACGGGTGGAGGACGTAGCTCCGGATCTGGTTGCCCCAGCCGGCCTCGACGTGCTCCCCCTTCAGCTTCCGGAGCTCGGCCTCCTTCTCCTCGACTGCCCGCTCGAGCAGGCGGGCCTTCAGGACCCGGATCGCCATCTCCTTGTTCTGGGTCTGGCTCCGCTCGTTCTGGCTCTGGGCGAC
This sequence comes from Candidatus Limnocylindrales bacterium, assembly GCA_051985205.1. GTDB lineage: Bacteria > Chloroflexota > Limnocylindria > Limnocylindrales > CSP1-4 > CF-46. The sequence goes on from JBPYEM010000126.1 coordinate 10,372, forward strand.
GATCCCCGTCGGGAGATGGGTCAGCCGGACGGCGGAGTCCGTCTTGTTGACGTGCTGGCCGCCGGCCCCCTGCGATCGGAACGTGTCCGTCCGGATCTCGTCCCAGTTCAGCTCGATCTCGATGTCGTCGTCGACCTCGGGCAGGACCTCCACCAGCGCGAAGGTGGTCTGGCGCCGCTTCTGGGCGTCGAACGGGCTGATCCGTACCAGCCGGTGGACGCCCCGTTCCGCCCGCAACCAGCCGTACGCCGATCGTCCGTCCACCTCGACGGTCGCACTCTTGATCCCGGCCTGCTCACCCTCCTGCTGGTCGACGATCTCCGTCTTGAAGCGGTGGCGCTCCGCCCAGCGCAGGTACATGCGGAGCAGCATCTCCGCCCAGTCCGTCGCTTCCGTGCCGCCGGCCCCCGCGCTGATGGACAGGATCGCGCCGCCCGCGTCGTACTCCCCGGAGAACAGCAGCGCGGTCCGCTCTCGCTCGAAGTCCCGGCCGAGCGCGATCGCGGTCCGGTCGAGCTCCGCGGTCAGCTCGTCGTCGCCGGATTCCTCGACGAGCTCGAGGGTGGCGAGCAGGTCGTCGACGCGTCGCTGCAAGCCCCGCCACAGCTCCGTCTCGGAACGGAGGCCGTCCGCCTCCCGAAGGACCTTCTGGGCGGCCCGCTGATCGTCCCAGAACCCGGGCTCCGTCGTCAGCGCGTCGAGCTGGCCGACGCGGCGTTCCTTCGCCCCGAGGTCAAAGACGCCCCGAGGTCGACCGGATCCGCTCGGCCAGGTCGCGGACCGTGGACGCGTCCACTAGTTCCGGGCCTGGAGGTCTTGCAGCAGGATCGGGCGGAGCTCGATGAGCCGAAGGGCCGACTTGCTCCGGGCGACGACGGGGTTCACGCAGGGGCAGTATGCGTTGTGGGGGCAGACTCCGCAGTTGCCGTCGCAGTCGAGGGCTGCCGCGTAGCTGCACGTCCGGCAGTCTCGCTCGCAGGCAATGAGATCGACGAACGACGCTTCCTCGGCCTGCTTCAACTCATCCCTCACTCTGTGCTGGGGCAGGATTGGGCGCGCGGCGCGAAGCTCCGGCTGCGGGATCACCCTCCGATCCCGAGCGCGCGGGAAGTTGCCGGCAGTATGGCACGGCAATGGGCTATCTCCAAGAGGAAGAAACGATTTTCCTACCCCGGTTCCGGCAGCCGAGCCGGGTCGCGCCGGCCGTCGAGAAGGCCGCGCCGCCGCGACTGTCGGAAACGGCGCCGCCGGTCCGTTACGGCGTCTCGCCGGTGACGAAATAGAGCGCCAGGCCCCCCAGCTCGTGGATCGTCGCCTCGAACCGGCTGCCCGCGGTCTGGTCGGTCGGGCTGGTCGCGGTCGGTGAGCCGAACGGCGTGATCCCCGCGTCGCGGGCGATCCGCAGGACCCGCAGCATGTGCGTCCGGTCCGAGACGAAGACCGCGGTCGAGAGATGCTCGGCGCGGAGGATCGATCCGACTGCCTGGAGCGATTCGAGCGTCGTCCGGCCCTTGTCCTCGACGAGGATCGCCTGGACCGGGACGCCTCGGGCGATCGCATAGGCCCGGGCCGATGCCGCCTCGGTCGTCCGATCGCCCTCCGCCTTGCCACCCGTCACGACGAACCACGGCGCCGTCCCGGCGCTGTACAGGTCGATCGCGTGGTCGAGGCGGGCCTTCAGGACGGCGGACGGCTTGCCGTTGTATTGAGCGGCGCCGAGGACGACGATCGCGTCGGCGGAGCGCGCGTCGTCGTGGTTGCCGACGTCCCAGATCCGGAACGTCGTCCAGGCGACGAGAGCGAGGACACCGACCAGGATCGCGACGACGACCCGGCCGGCGGTTCCGATCACGCCCCGGCGGTTCCGATCACGCCGTGGCGCGGCGGTCGGCGGTCAGCGACCGTGGCACTTTTTGTACTTCAGCCCGGAGCCGCACCAGCACGGGTCGTTCCGACCGATCCTGGCCCCGGACGGGGTGAACCCCGGCTTGGCGGTCCCGCTCCCGATGCCCGCGGCGCCCGCACCGTTGCCCGCGCCCGCACGGGCGCCGGCCATCGGATCCGCCGCCAGGCCGCCGGACACGACCGGACCCACCGGCCGTGGCCCGTTCGTCGCTGGTGCCGGGGCCGTCGCCGTTCCGGCCGCAGCGGTCGCGGTGGCGCTCCCGGCGGTCGCGGTCGCCGCGCCGGCCGCGGCTGCCGTCGCCGCGCCTGCTCCGCCCGACAGCCGGGCGACGCCCGCCGCCAGGTTCTGGTTGAGCGCCGATGCGCCGGGCGGCGGCTGGCGAGTGACGGTGACGCGGAAGATCGTCGAGGCGACCTGGTGGCGGATCAGGTCGCGCAGCTCCCCGTAGAGCTGGTACGCCTCGCGACGGAACTCGTTCAGCGGGTCCTGCTGGGCGTAGCCGCGAAGGCCGATGCCGCGCCGCATGTCGTCGATCTCGGTGAGGTGCTCGACCCAGAGCGAGTCGATCGTCCGGAGCAGGACCATCCGCTCCACGAGCGCCCAGTCGGTCTCGCCCTCCTCCGCCTCGCGTCGCTCCAGGCGCGCGTCGGCGAGGTCGAGGAGATGCTCCGCGATCGCCTCGCGGCTGCCGACGTCCCACAGCTCGTCCTCGGACGTCCCCGGGCCGTCGAGGCCCATCGCCTTGAGCGCGGCGGCCAGCCCCTCCATGCCCCAGTCGTCGGCCGCCTCGCCGGCGAGATGCTGCTCGACCATCGCCCGGATCTCGTCCTCGACGAATGCCCGGACCGTCTCCGTCAGGTCCTCGTTCCGGAGGACCTTGTCCCGCTCCGCGTAGATCGTCTCGCGCTGGCGGTTGATGACGTCGTCGAACTCGACGACCCGCTTGCGCATGTCGAAGTTGAAGCCCTCGACCCGGCTCTGGGCGCTCTCGATCGTCTTGCTCACGAGGCGGCTCTCGATCGCGACGTCGTCCTCGAGGCCCATCCGCTCCATCAGACCGGCGACCCGGTCCGAGGCGAACCGCTTCATCAGGTCGTCCTCGAGGGACAGGTAGAAGCGCGACGAGCCAGGATCACCCTGGCGGCCCGATCGGCCGCGGAGCTGGTTGTCGATCCGGCGGCTGTCGTGGCGCTCCGTGCCGATGATGTGCAGGCCGCCGGCGCCGACCACGCGCTCGTGGTCCTCGTCGGTGATGACCTTCGCCTCGGCGAGGGCCTCGTCGTAGGTCGGCTTGTCGACCTCGGCCGGGTTCAGCCCGCGCTTGTGGAGGATCTCCGAGGCGAGACCGGCCGGGTTGCCGCCGAGGAGGAT
>JBPYEM010000127.1:0-7332 GCA_051985205.1 Candidatus Limnocylindrales bacterium
GTCCCGGCGCCCGGACCCGCTACGTCTGCCAGTCCTGCGGCGAGTCGTTCCTGCGCTGGGAGGGACAGTGCCGCGCGTGCGCGGCGTGGAACAGCCTCGTCGAAACGGTCGTGCGCCCGGAGCCGCGCGCCCGGGTGGTGACGGGTCCGGGCATCGGCGGACTGGTCGCGGCGACGCGTCTCGCCGATGTGGGCGCTCCCGAGCACGCCCGGTTGCCCGTCGGCATCGACGAGCTGGATCGCGTCCTCGGCGGCGGGCTCGTCCCAGGATCGGTCGTCCTCCTCGGCGGCGAGCCGGGGATCGGCAAGTCGACGCTGCTTCTCCAGGCTGCCGCCGGCATTGCCGCCTCCGTCGGTGGCGAGCGCGTCCTGTACGCGACCGGCGAGGAATCGGCCGCCCAGGTCCGGCTCCGGGCCGAGCGGCTCGGGCTGCTCGATGGCATCGCGGGCGGGATCGCCGTTGCTGCCGAGTCGTCGATCGAACGGATCGCCGACCTCGCAACCGCCGGTCATGCACCCGCCCTGATCGTGGTCGACTCGATCCAGACCGCGACCGTCGACGAGCTCGACGGTCCCGCCGGCAGCGTCGGCCAGGTCCGCGGCTCGGCGCTCCGGTTGATGGAGCTCGCGAAGCCACACGGGATCGCGATCGTCCTCGTCGGGCACGTGACGAAGGACGGCACGATCGCCGGGCCGAAGACCCTGGAGCACCTGGTCGACGCCGTGCTCACGCTCGAGGGCGAGCGATACGCCGCCGTGCGGCTGCTCCGCGCCACGAAGAACCGGTTCGGCTCAACGGACGAGGTCGGCGTGTTCGAGATGGGCGAGGTCGGGCTCTCCGAGGTTGCGGATCCGGCTCGTGCCTTCCTGGCCGAGCACGACGGTCCGGCGCCCGGGAGCGTGGTCGCACCGACGCTCGAGGGGTCCCGTCCGTTGCTCGTCGAGGTCCAGGCGCTCGTCGCCCAGGGTCCCGGCGGCACGCCGCGCCGGACCACGAGCGGGGTCGACGCAAACCGCGTCGCCCTACTCGTCGCGGTGCTTGCGCGTCGCGCCGGGGTCGGCCTGACGAATCACGACGTCTACGTCAATCTCGCCGGCGGCCTGGCCGTGGAGGAACCCGGTCTCGACCTGCCGCTGGCGCTCGCCCTTGCCTCCTCGCTCCGGGACCGGCCGATCGCGCCGGCCACGGTCGCGATCGGTGAGGTCGGCCTGCTCGGCGAGCTTCGGGCGGTGACGGGCCTCGATCGACGGCTCCGCGAGGCCGCCCGGCTGGGCTTTGCCCGAGCGATCGTTCCGCGGACCAGCGGCCGGTCGGTGCCCGATGTCACCGGGATCGAGACCGTCGCCGTCGGCAGCCTTCGCGAGGCGATCGAGGCGGCCCTCGCGCCCGCTCCGGATCGCCCCCCGCGGGTCCCCGTGGCCTCGGGCCGATGCTAAGGTACGGCCGGTTCAGCCCGACCGAGGGAGGCGGTCGGGCACGCCCCGAGAGGGACGACGCGAGGGCAAGTTGATCCGCAACATCCGGCTCCTCGGGGCCGCGCTCGGTGGGCTCGTCGGCCTCGCCCTCGCGGCCTCGGCGCGACTCTTCGACCAGGCCACCGCGAGCGGTTGGCTGCTCGGGGCGTGGGTCGTCGCGTGGGTCGTCGTCGGGTTCGCGATCCTGCCGTATCTCACCGTCGTTCCTGCCGTCTGGCTGGTCCGTCAGATCCAGCAGCTGTCGACCGCCGAGTTCGTCACGGCCGTCGTCGGGCTGCTGATCGGACTCCTGATGGGACTCCTGCTCGGCCTGCCGCTCGCGGCATTCCCGCCGCCGCTCGGGACCTGGCTGCCGCTCGGTGTCTCGCTCTTCCTCGGGCTCGGGATGCTCGGCCTCACCGTGGCCAAGCGCGATGATCTGCTGCTCGCGGCGGAGGCGATCGGGATCGTCCGGCGACCGGTGCCCGAGGCCGACCGATCGCGGTCGGCCGGTGACCCACACATCGTCGTCGACACGAGCGCGATCATCGACGGCCGGATCGCCGAGATCGTCGAGTCCGGCTTCGTCTACGGCACGCTCGTCGTCCCGAAGTTCGTCCTCGACGAGCTCCAGCACATCGCCGACAGCTCGGACACGCTGCGCCGCAACCGAGGCCGCCGCGGCCTCGAGATCCTGGCGCGGATGCAGAAGGACTCACCCACGCCGATCGAGATCATCGACGAGCCGCTCCCGGAGATCCCCGAGGTCGATGCGAAGCTCGTCGCCCTCGCCCGCGAACGATCGAAGGCGATCCTGACGAACGACTACAACCTGAATCGAGTCGCCGAGCTGCAGGGTGTTCGCGTGCTGAACATCAACTCGCTCGCGAACGCCGTGAAGCCCGCCGTGCTGCCCGGCGAGGAGCTTCGCGTCCGGGTCATCCAGGAGGGCAAGGAGGCCGGCCAGGGCGTCGGCTTCCTCGATGACGGGACGATGGTCGTCGTCGAGGGCGGGGTCCGCTACATCGACAAGGACCTCGACGTGTCCGTGACCCGCGTCCTGCAGACCGTCGCGGGCCGGATGATCTTCGCCCAGCCTCGCCTCGACTAGGGATCCGGGCGTGTCCCCGTCGCGCGCCGACGTCATCGTCGTGGCCGCCGGCAGGTCGTCTCGGATGGATGGGATCGACAAGCTCGCGGCGCCGATCGGCGGCCGGCCGCTTCTCGCCTGGACGCTCGCCGCCTTCTCCGACCCCGAGCGAGTCGGACGCGTCATCGTCGTCACGGCCGCCGATCGGGTTGCCGACCTTCGAAGCGCCAGCTGGCTTCCCGCCGACACGACCGTCGTCGCCGGCGAGGATCGGCGGCAGGAGTCGGTCGCAGCGGGTGTCGCCGCGCTCGAGGCGGCGGGCACGCCCGATGACGCGATCGTCCTCGTTCACGATGGGGCGAGGCCGGCGGCACCGAAGTCGCTGGTGGCGTCCGTGATCGATGCGGTGGCCGAGCACGGCGCGGCGATCCCGGTGCTGCCCCTCGTCGAGACGCTGAAACGGGTCGCCGACGACCGTGTCGCCGGCACGGTCGACCGGTTCGGCCTCGGGACCGCCCAGACGCCGCAGGGCATCCGGCTCGACGTGCTGCGGACCGCCTATGCCCGCTACCCGCCGACCGGACCCGAGACGTTCACGGACGAGGCCGCGCTGCTCGAGGCCTGTACGATTCCCGTCCATGTCGTTCCCGGCCACGTCGACAATCTCAAGGTGACCTACCCAGCCGATCTCGACCGCGCCGCGCTCGTGCTCGCCGGGGTGGGGCCGCGCGTGGGGTTGGGTGAGGATGTCCATGGCTTCGGGCCGGGCAGCCCACTCGCGATCGGCGGCATCGAGATCGAGGGAGCGCCCAGGCTCCACGGCCACTCGGACGGTGACGTCGTCCTGCATGCGGTGGCGTCGGCGCTCCTCGGCGCGGCGGGCCTGCCGGACCTCGGACGGCGATTCCCGGCGGATGGCCGCACGCCGGTCGGCGTGAGCAGTGGCGACCTCATCCTGGACGTCGTTCGCGCCGTCGCCGCGACCGGATTCGCCCCAGCCAGGATCGACGTGACCATTGCCGGGGCGCGACCCCGGCTCGGCCACCGGCTCGATGACATCCGGGATCGGATCGCCGCCCTCACGGATCTGACGAGCCAAGGCGTCTCCGTGAAGGCATCCACGGCGAACCTGGCGGGTCCGGAGGGCGCCGGACGGGCGATCTCCGCCCGGGTCGTCGCGACCCTCCGGCCGCTCCGACCATGATCGCGCTCCACGACACGCTGAGCGGCGAGACGCGGCCGCTGGATCCGCTCGAGTCCGGTTTCGTCGGGGTCTACAGCTGCGGACCGACCGTCTACGGCCCGGCCCACGTCGGCAACTTCCGGAGCTTCCTGTTCGCGGACCTCCTCGTCCGCCACCTCCGCCGGTCCGGCCTCCGGGTCCGTTGGGTGATGAACATCACGGACATCGACGACAAGATCATCAAGGGTGCCGCAGCGGCCGGGACGACGATCGGCGAGCTCACCGACCGCTGGCTCGGCGTCTTCCTCGAGGATGCCGCCCGGCTGCGGATGACCCGCCCCGACGTGCTGCCCCGAGCGACCGATCACATCGACGCGATCGTCGGGCTCATCGAGATCCTCCTCCGCGACGGTCACGCCTATCGGACGGAGGACGGCTCGATCTTCTTCCGGATCGCGTCCTGGCCGGCGTACGGGCGCCTCGCCCGCCTCGACCCGGATCAGCTTCGCGTCGACGAACGCGTCGAGAGCGACGAGTACGGCAAGGACGATGTCCGCGACTTCGCGCTGTGGAAGGGACCGAAGCCCGGCGAACCGTCCTGGGATACGCCGATCCGCCCAGGCCGACCCGGCTGGCACATCGAGTGCTCCGCGATGTCGATGCAGCATCTCGGCCCGACCTTCGACATCCATACGGGCGGCATCGACCTGATCTTTCCCCATCATGAGGATGAGATCGCCCAGAGCGAGGCCGCGACGGGCCAACCCTTCGTCCGGACGTGGCTCCACTGCGCGCATCTCCAGATGAGCGGCGCGAAGATGGCCAAGTCGACCGGCAACATCGCCCGCGTCGGCGACGTGCTGGAGAGCGGTGTTTCGCCTCGCGCTCTGCGCTACGCGCTGATCGCCGTCCATTACCGGGCCGCGAACAACTACGGCGACGAATCGCTCGCCGCGGCTGCCGCCGCGGTCGACCGTCTGGACGCGATCGTCGCCGCCCTGACGATGTATCGCGAGGATCGGCCGGACGCCGCGCACCTCACGGAGATGCTCGCCACCGCCGACCGCAGCTTCGGCGCGGCCCTCGACGACGACCTGAACGTGTCCGCGGCGCTCGCCGTGGTCTTCGACCTCGTCCGCGACCTGAACCGGCGGATCGACGAGCGCTCCTTGTCGACCGCCGACGCGGAGCGGGCCCTCGCGACGCTCCGCTCCTTCGACGAGGTTCTCGCGATCCTGCCCGACGCGGAGAGCGAGCTCGACCCGGAGACGCTCGAGATGCTCGAGCGGCGGATCGCTGCCCGAGCCGGCCGAGACTGGGCGGAATCCGATCGGCTGCGCGACGAGCTCGCGCGGAGGGGGATCGCGGTCGAGGACACGCGCGACGGACAGCGCTGGCGCCGCCAGCTGGAGGCGGCCCGTGGCTGAGCGGCGATCCAAGAAGCAGTCCGACGGTGAGGGCGAGGACGCGGGTCGCAGCCGTGGCGGCGGCGGCGACGCGGGCGGCCGTAGCGGTGGTGAGCGAGGCGGCGGCGCGGGCGGTCGTGAGCGAGGCGGCGGCGGCCGTGGTGGTGACCGAGGACTCGCCGGCGGGCGGAGTGGCAAAGGCGACACGGGTGGCGGGCGCGGAGATCGCCCGCCGTCGGCCGGTCGACGAGGATTTGGCTTCTCCGGCGACGAAGGCGGCGCTCGCGGCTCGGGTGGACCGCGATCCGGGCGGGATCGCGCCTCCGGCGGTCGCCCTGCCGATCGGGCGTCACGGCCATCGTTCGGGCGATCGAACGCGGATCGTGGGGGCGAGGCGCGGGGACGGATCGATCGTCCGGATCGGCGCGACGACCGCGACAGAGACCGCGGACGCGGCGACCGACCCGACGGCGCTGGATCGCCTCCGCGCGGTACCTGGCGGCCCAGCGGCGACCGAGCGGCGCCGGGTCGACCGCCGTTCGGCGGCGGGCCCGGTGGCGACGACCGGCCGTTCGACCGTCGACCTGGCGGTCGGGGCGGCTTCGGCCCACGACCGTTCCGCTCGCCGCCCTTCGGTGGGCAGCGCCAGGATGGGCGAACGGGTCCCAGTCGCCCCGGCGGTCCTGCGGAAGGGCGACCACGCGAATCCGGCCGGTTCGATCCGGATCGCCCGCGCCCAGCCGATCGTTCAGGGTTCCCGGAGCGACGCCCGTTCAGCGACCGGCGTGGTGGCCCGAACCGCCCCGCGTTCGGCGAGGGGCCCGGGCGCGACGAGCGGCCGCCGTACCGCGATCGTTCCCTGCCTGACCAGCGACCCACCGGCAGTGGCCGAGCCCGCCCCGGCCAGCCGTTCGGTCGGCCGTCGTTCGATCGACGCGAGCCTGCCGCCGGACCGTTCGCGAGGCCGCCCGACGTCCTTGGCGACGACGACGAGCTGGTCGCCGGTCGCCGGCCGGTGGAGGAAGCGTTCGTCGCGCGGCGCGGCGCGCGACGCCTGCTCGTCGTGCCCCAGCGCCGCCAGGCGCTCGAGCGCCTCGTGCTTCACGCGACGAACCTCCGGATCCCGGTCGTCGAGGTGGAAGGCGGGACGCTGACGGCGATCGCCGGCTTCGACGGACACCAGGGGATCGCCCTCGTCGTCGAGCCACGGACGTGGGCCGGCATCGACGACATCCTCGCGCGGGCGACGGAACGCGCCGAGCCTCCGTTCATCCTCGTTCTCGACTCGCTCGAGGATCCCCAGAACGTCGGGACGCTGCTGCGGAGCGCCGAAGCGGCCGGTGTCCACGGCGTCCTGTTCCCGACCCATCGGCAGGCGCCGCTGACGCCGGCAGCGATCAAGGCATCGGCGGGCGCGGTCGAACATCTGCTTTTGTGTCCGGTGGATGACCTTCCGGTCGCCCTGTCCGACCTCCGGTTGCGAGGCCTGCGGATCGCCGCCGCAGAGGCGGACGCGCCGCTCACCGCGTCGGAGGCGGACCTGCGCGGACCCCTCGCGATCGTCGTCGGCAGCGAGGGCGGCGGCCTGTCGCCGAACGTGCGACGCCGCGCGGATCTCGCGGTGCGGATCCCGATGCGCGGGGCGATCGGATCGCTGAACGCGGCCGTCGCGGGCTCGATCCTGCTGTTCGCCGCGGTCGCCCAGCGGGATCTCCCCGAGGCGTCGAGGGCTGGACGCGAGGATCAGGCCGAGCCGCCGCGGATCGACGCGGACGTCCCCGAGCCGGATGGCCGGGCGGCCGCTGCCGACGCCGCGACCCCGAAGAGCAAGGCTCGCCCGGCGAAGGCCAGGCCGGCATCTCCGAAACGGGCCACCTCGACGCGTCGAGCGCCGGGGGCCAAGGCTGTGTCGACGACAGAAGCGGCGCCCGGGGACGCCGTGGAAGGCGCGATCAGCCGTCCCGATTCATCCGAATCGGACGCCGGTGGCAGCGTCGGGGATGCCGACGCGGTCGAGTCGGCCGGTCCGGATGACCTGCTTCCTGGCGGGCCATCGGGCACGTGACGAGGGTCGATCTCGCTTGACCGTGCCGAACGCCGGACCGTATCATTCCCCGGCGCCGAAGGGTCCTGCTGCGGTATGGCCCTGCGCCGCGCCGACGTAGCTCAATTGGTAGAGCAGCGGTTTTGTAAACCGCC
>JBPYEM010000128.1:0-4359 GCA_051985205.1 Candidatus Limnocylindrales bacterium
GCGGACCGGGTCGCTGCAAACGGCGACACCGCGAACAAGGTCGGGACCTACCCGCTCGCCGTCCTCGCAGCGCGCCACCGGATCCCGTTCTACGTCTGCGCGCCGACCTCCTCGATCGACCTGGCGACGAGCGACGGCGATGGGATCGAGATCGAGGAGCGGGCCGCGGACGAGGTCCTCCAGGTCCGCGGCACGTGGATCGCGCCGCGCGACACGCCGGTCCGGAACCCCGCGTTCGACGTGACGCCGGCAGAGCTGATCACGGCCATCGTCACGGAGGAGGGCGTGATCTCGCCGCCGTTCGGCGCCGGCCTGGCGGCCGCCGTCGCCGCGGCGGACGCTCGGCACGCGGCCGCGCGTCCACCGCTTCCTGTCGTGACAACGCCTTCGACGCCGGCCGAGGAGCCCGCCTCCGTCGAGGCGACCCACTGATGGCCAGCGTCGCCGCGACGAGCCGCCGGAGCAGCCGGCTGATCACCCGGCCGGTCCGGGACCGCGCCGAGATCCGATCGTTCCTCGAGACGGATCGGCTGCTCGCCGCCTACGCGATCTGCGATCTCGAGGACCGCGAGTTCACGAAGACTCGCTGGGGCGGCGCGTTCGATGGCGACCGGCTCGTCGCGTTGGCCCTCGAGTACTCCGGCCTGACGCCCCAGCCCCTCTTCGTCATGGGTGCGCCGGACGGGATCGAGGCCGTCCTCCGGGACGTCGTCCGGCCACGAGCCGCATACGTCGCCGTGCTGCCCGACGCTGTCGAGGCCGTCCGGACCGCCTACCGGCTGGACCCCGGTCCGCAGATGGTCCGGATGTGGGTCGACCGCAGCCGCTTCCGGCCGTATCCCGCCGAGGTCCGCCGGCTCCTGCCGATCGACATCGGGGAGCTGAACCGGCTCTACCAGCTCGGGTTCGCATCGTGGCTGCCGTCGTCGGCGATCGCCGAAGGCGTGTACTACGGGATCCGCGTCAATGGCCGCCTCGTCGCCGCCGCCGGGACGCACGTCGTGAGCAGCCGCGCTCGCCTCGCCGTCGTCGGCAACGTCCTCACCCACGTCGACTACCGCGGGCGCGGCTACGCGACGGCGACGACCGGCGCCGTGACCGCGGAGCTCCTCCGGACCTGCGACCAGGTCGTGCTCAACGTCCGCTCGGACAACCCACCAGCGCTCCAGGCGTATCGCCGCCGCGGCTACGCGGAACACGTCCGGTTCGAGGAGCGGCTCGGCCATCGGATCGGGTCGCCGTGGGCGGAGCTGACCGCGCCGATCCGGCGGTTCTTCGTTCGCCGCGAGCTGGAGCGCCGGTGACGGACGCCGGAATCCCCGAGATGCTGGAGATGCCCTGCCCATGACCGAGACCGCAGCGGGCGCCGCCGCCCGCGCCGCGAACGACAGCGCGGCCGCGCCGCTTCCCGCCCACGACGCCACGGACCTCGGTCTGGCCGAGGAGGGTGTCCGTCGAATCCAGTGGGCCGAGCGGGAGATGCCCGTCCTGCGGCTCATCCGGGAGCGATTCGCGCGGGAGCGGCCGCTCGCGGGCATTCGGATCGGGGCGTGTCTCCACGTCACGACCGAGACCGCCAACCTGATGCGGACGCTGAAGGCCGGCGGGGCCGAGGTCGTCCTCGCGGCCTCGAATCCCCTCTCGACGAAGGACGACGTCGCGGCCGCCCTCGTCGCGGAGTACGGCATCGCGACGTTCGCCCGGCGTGCCGAGGACCGGGACACCTACTACGCCCACTTGAATGCCGTCGCCGACACGCATCCCCAGATCACGATGGACGACGGCTGCGACCTCGTCTCGCTCCTGCACAGCGACCGGCCGGAACAGGTCCAGGAGGTCCTCGCGGGCACGGAGGAGACGACGACCGGCGTGATCCGGCTCAAGGCGATGGCGGCGGACGGAGCGCTGGGGTTCCCCGTCGTCGCCGTGAACGAGGCGCAGACGAAGCACCTCTTCGACAACCGCTACGGGACGGGCCAGTCGACGCTCGACGGGATCCTGCGGGCGACGAACATCCTGATCGCCGGCCGGAACGTCGTCGTCGCGGGGTACGGCTGGGTGGGGCGGGGGATCGCGTCGCGAATGGCCGGCATGGGCGCCCACGTCGCGATCGTCGAGGTCGACCCGGTCCGGGCGCTCGAGGCCCTGATGGACGGCTACGCCGTGATGACCGCCGCCGACGCGGCGCCGTGGGGCGAGCTGTTCGTGACCGCGACCGGCAACGTGAACGTCTTCCGCCGGGAGCATTTCGCCGCGATGCGCGACGGGGCGATCATGGCGAACTCCGGGCACTTCGACGCCGAGCTGGATCTCCGGGCGTTGCGGGAGATGGCGGAGGGCCACGTTCGCGAGGCCCGCGACAACGTCCAGGAGTTCGACCTCGGCGGAAAGAAGGTCAACCTCGTCGCCGAGGGCCGGCTCGTCAACCTCGGCGCCGCCGAGGGTCATCCCGCGGCCGTGATGGACATGAGCTTCGCGAACCAGGCGCTCTCCGCCGAGTACGTGGTCGGCCATCACGCGGAGCTCCGACCGCAGGTCTACGTCGTGCCCGAGGCCATCGACGCCGAAGTCGCTCGACTGAAGCTCGCGGCGCTCGGGATCACCCTCGACGACATGACCGCCGAGCAGAAGGCGTACGTGTCGTCATGGCAGCACGGAACGTGACCGCGGAGGTCGAGGTCCGCCCCTACGGCGCCTGGCCCTCGCCGTTTCCGATCGAGCTCCTCACCAGGGGGGCGGTCACGTACGGTGAGGTCACGTCGCACGCCGGCCGTCGCTGGTGGCTCGAGTCCCGTCCGAACGAAGGTGGGCGCTCCGTCCTGGTGCGATGGGACCCGGACGGGACCGTGACGCGGCTCTCGCCGGAGGGCTTCAACGTCCGCAACCGGGTCCAGGAGTACGGCGGCGGTGCCTATGTCGTCGATGGCGATCTCGTGGTCGTCTCGGAGTTCGTGACCGGCCGGCTCCATCGGATCAGAGCGCCCGGATCAGCGGAGCCGTTCACGCCCGAACGGGCGTGGCGCTACGCGGACCTCGTGGTCGACCGGGCGCGGAACCGGCTGCTTGCCGTGCGTGAGGACCATGAGCCGGCGACGCGGGAGCGGCATGGCGAGGCGGAGAACAGCCTCGTTGCGGTCGACCTCGAGACCGGCGAGTCCACGGTGCTCGCTTCCGGCGCGGACTTCTACTCGTCGCCACGCCTCTCACCGGATGGTCGTCGCCTGGTCTGGCGCCAATGGAGCCATCCGAACATGCCCTGGGATGGCGCGGAGATCGTCGTCGCCGATCTCGACGATTCGGGGCTGCCGGTCCGGCCGCGGGTCGTCGCGGGGAGCCCGTCGGATTGGATCGCCCAGCCGCTCTGGTCGCCAGATGGCGTCCTGCACGTCGTCGCCGAGCCGAACGGCTGGATGAACGTCTACCGGTTGCGCGATGACGCAACCCTGGAGCCGGCCTTCGAGACCGATGCGGAGTTCGCGTTCGCGGATTGGGCGTTCGGTCTCGCGCAGTACGCGTTCGCGTCGGACGGGTCGATGGTCGGGATCGGCCGAAGCGGCGGCCGCGACCGGCTGTACCGGTTCGGGGCCGGCCGCCCGGCCGCCGAGATCCCGATGGACCTCACCGAGATGAGCTATCTGACGATCGACGGCGACACCGCCGTCTTCCGCGGCGCCTCGCCGTCGCGGCCGTGGGCCATCCACGAGCTCGATCTCGGCTCCGGCGCGTCTCGAGAGATCGCCCACGGGTTCGGCGAGCCGATCGACCCGGCAGACGTTTCCGTCGGCCGGCCCGTCGAGTTCCCGACGACGTCCGGGCTGACCGCCTTCGGCATCTACTACCCGCCGCACAACCGGACCGTCCGCGGGCCGGACGGGACCCGCCCGCCCCTGATCGTGACGAGTCACGGCGGCCCGACGGCCGAGGCGAGCAGCGCGTTCAGTGTCCTGACCCAGCTCTTCACGAGCCGTGGCTTCGCGATCCTCGACGTCGACTACGGCGGCAGCACCGGCTACGGCAAGGCGTATCGCAAGCGGCTCGAGGGCCAGTGGGGCGTCGTCGACGTCGACGACTGCGTGAACGGCGCCGCGTGGCTCGTCGATCAAGGGCTCGCGGACCCCGATCGCCTCGCGATCCGGGGCGGGAGCGCGAGCGGCTACACGACCCTCGCCGCGGTCACCTTCCGGACGACGTTCCATGCCGGGACGAGCTACTACGGGATCGGCGACCTCGAGACCTTCGACGTGCAGACGCACAAGTTCGAGTCGAAGTACACCTGGTCGCTCGTCGGACGGTATCCCGGCGCGAAGGACCTCTACCGCGCCCGTTCCCCGCTGAACTTCCCGGAGCGGATCTCGTGCC
>JBPYEM010000129.1:0-2500 GCA_051985205.1 Candidatus Limnocylindrales bacterium
AACAGGATCACGCGCTCCTCGCCGGCGGCCTTGGCATCCAGCGCCTCGTCGATCGCGACCTTGAGGGCGTGGGTCGGTTCCGGCGCCGGCAGGATTCCCTCGGCTCGGGCGAACTGGACGCCCGCGGCGAAGCAGGCGAGCTGATGCACGGAGCGAGCCTCGATCGCGCCGATCTCCTTCAGGTGCGACACCAGCGGGGCCATGCCGTGATAGCGGAGACCACCCGCATGGATCGGCTCCGGGATGAAGTCCGCGCCCAGGGTGTGCATCTTCACGAGCGGTGTCGTCTTCGCCGTGTCGCCGAAGTCGTAGGCGTAGATGCCGCGGGTCAATGACGGGGCGGCCTCCGGTTCCGCCGCGACGACCTTGTACTTCTTGCCGCCACGGAATGTCTGACCGAGCCACGGGAAGGTCAGCCCGGCGAAGTTCGACCCGCCGCCTGCGCAGCCGATGATCACGTCCGGCTCCTCGCCGGCGATCGCCATCTGTTCGATCGCTTCCTGGCCGATCACGGTCTGATGGAGCAGGACGAAGTCGAACACGGACCCGAGCGAGTACTTCGAGCCGGGGTGGGTCACGACGTCTTCGATCGCCTCGCTGATCGCGACGCCGAGGCTGCCGGTGTGGCCCGGGTTCTCCCGCAGGATCGACCGCCCGTACTCCGTCTCGAGGCTGGGACTGGGGTGGACGGACGCGCCGTACGTCTCCATCAGGATCCGGCGGTACGGCTTCTGGTCGAAGCTCGCCCGGACCATGTAGACCTCGATGTCGAGGCCGAACGCAGCCCCGGCAAAGGCGAGGGCGCTTCCCCACTGCCCGGCTCCGGTTTCCGTCGCGAGGCGGGTCACCCCCTCGGCCTTGTTGTAATAGGCCTGGGCGAGGGCGGTGTTGGGCTTGTGGCTGCCGGATGGGCTGCCGCCCTCGTACTTGTAGTAGATGTGGGCCGGCGTATCGAGCGCCTTCTCGAGCCGTCGGGCGCGGTGGAGCGGACTTGGTCGGTAGAGCTTGTAGGCGTCGCGAACCGGATCGGGGATCTCGATCTCGCGATCCGTCGCCACGACCTGCTTGATCAGCTCCATCGGGAAGAGCGGAGCGAGGTCGCCCGGGCCGATCGGCTGGCC
Source organism: Candidatus Limnocylindrales bacterium (assembly GCA_051985205.1). Classification (GTDB taxonomy): domain Bacteria; phylum Chloroflexota; class Limnocylindria; order Limnocylindrales; family CSP1-4; genus CF-46. The sequence goes on from JBPYEM010000129.1 coordinate 1,122, forward strand.
CGTTCCGGGGTGGAGGGGCGGCGGCGGCGGGCTGGGTAGATCGGACGCGATGTTGTACCAGGCGCGCGGGATGTGATCCTCGTCGAGGATGAAGCGGGTGCGCTCGGTCAGGACGGTGGCCATGACGGTCTCCTCTCCGGGATCGGCTCGCCGGCCGCAGCCGCTTCTCGCGCCGAGACGAAGAGCCTAGACCGGCGCCGGAACGACGGCAACGGCCGTTGCGCCGACGACCGCGACGAGGGTGCGGCCGATGAGTCCGGTCGACCAGGCGGCGATGTCCCCATCACCTGGCGGAGGACGGCGAGTCGCGGATCCGCTCGGCCCACGCCGGGAAGTCGGCGAGCTCGTCCTTGGACTCCCGGCTGAGCAGGTCGATGAGGCAGCGCTGGACGCTCTTGCCCTCGAAGAGCGCGTTGTGAACCTCCCGGGCGATCGGCATCTCGACGTCATGCCGGCGGGCGAGGCCCAGCGCCGCGTCGACGGTGTAGGCCCCTTCGGCCGTCCCGGGCAGCTCCCGTTCGAGGTCGGCCCAGCGGCGACCCTTCGCGAGCTCCACGCCCAGCCGGTGGTTCCGCGACAGCGTCGAGCCGCACGTCGCGATCACGTCCCCGACGCCCGCCAGGCCGGCGAACGTCAGGGGGTTGGCGCCCATGGCGATGCCGAGCCGGGTCATCTCGGCGAGCCCGCGGGTGATCAGACCGGCCTTGCCGTTGTCGCCGAAGCCGAGCCCGTCCGCCGCGCCGGCGGCGATCGCGACGATGTTCTTCAAGGCACCGCAGAGCTCGACGCCGAGGAGGTCACTGTTGACGTAGAGCCGGAACTCTCGGCGTCCAAGGCGCTCGACGATGCGATCCGCGAGCTCCGGCTCCTCCGCCGCGACGACCGCGGACGCTGGCAGGCCGCGGGCGATCTCCGCGGCGAGGTTCGGCCCCGAGAGCGCGGCGATGCGACGCGGGGAGATCCCGCCGGCGGCGACGATCACCTCGGACATCCGCAGCAGGGTGTCGCGCTCCAACCCCTTGACGACGGACAGCACGTCCGCCGACAGGGGGACGCGCGAGGCGGTCCGCGCGACGGTCTCGCGGAGATGAGCCGACGGTGCCGCGTACACGACGAGGTCGGCCGTGTCGGACAGGTCCGAAGGATCCGCCGTGACCCGGACCGCCTCCGGGAGCCGCACGCCCGGCAGTCGCCGCTCGTTCTGGCCACCCGCGACGATCGCGGCCGCGGTCGCCGCGTCGCGGACCAGCAGCAGCACCGGCTCCACGCGTCCGATCAGGATCGCGAGCGTGGTGCCCCAGGCCCCCGCCCCGACGACCGCGACGCGGGCCGTGCTGGTCACCGACGCGAGCGACGCGACCCGGTCGCCGTGCGGCGCG
>JBPYEM010000130.1:0-10635 GCA_051985205.1 Candidatus Limnocylindrales bacterium
CGGTCGCCCGCCGTACGACGTTCTCCGGCGCGAGCTACCTCTCGTCGATCGGCACGGATCCCGCGTTCCGCGGCCGCGGCCTCGGCCGGCTCGTGACCGCGACCGCCGTCGAGGACGCGCTCGCCGACGGCAGCCGCTGGGTCCACCTCGGAGTCTTCGAGGAGAACGCCGTCGCGCAACGGCTCTACCGGTCACTGGGCTTCGAGCCGGTCGGCGGCGTCGCACCGGACCTCCTCCTGCGGCCGTGACCGATCCGGAGCGTCCCGACGCCCAGGCGCCCACGACCAGCGATCTCGAGCCCGGCCTCGCGACGGTCGCCGAGATCGTCGGGACGGTGGAGCTGGAGCGAGCGCTGGGCGAGCTCGGGCGATCGCCGGCCGAGGCCGCCGGCGCGCGCGACGACCCCCACCTCGGGGCGAGCGTCGTCGTGATCGAAGCCGGCGACGGGACCCGGATCGCCCTCGCGGAGCCGAACGCGGAGGGCCGGCTGGCCGCGTCCCTCGCGCGCCATGACGAGGGTCCCGTCGGACGCTATGCGGCGCTCGCGACGGGCGAATCGCTCGATGCGTTCCGGCGGCGGGCGAGGAGCGCGGGAATCGATCTGAGCCGCACGGCCGAGGGACCGTTCGGCCCGTCGGTCCTCGTCCTCGGCTCGCCGATCACCGGTCCGCATCTCATCGTCGTGGAGCCCGTTCGCTACCATCGGCCGCGATGACGGACCGTCACCCGATCGACATCCGGCCCGCGACGCCGGACGACGCCGAGCGGATTGCCGCGCTCTTCACCGACGAGGGCTACCCGGCCGGACCCAGCGACATCGTCGAGCGCCTGGGCCGGTTCGATTCGGAATACTCGCGCGTCCTCGTGGCGGACCACGATGGCGAGCTGCTCGGGTTCGTCGCGCTCCATGCCCTGCCTCGCTTCGAGCACAGCGACCGCGTCATCCGCGTCATGGCCCTCGTCGTCGACGCCGGCGTGCGAGAGCGCGGCGTCGGCCGGCTCCTCATGGCGGAGGTGGAGCGGGTCGGCCGCGAGATCGGAGCGGCCTTCGCCGAGGTCACGGCCGGCCACCACCGGGCCGACGCGCGCCGGCTCTATGAGGAGCTGGGGTACGACGCGACCGTTGCGGCCTACCTCCGGAAGCGGCTCTGACCTCCGCGCGATCCTCGGCGTCCCGGGCTCGGGTCCGTCGGCCGTGAGTGCGGGGGCGCGATTCCCCCGTCTCCGGCTGCGGGACCCGGCGATCGACCTCGTCGACCTGCCGTGGGAGCGGCCCCTCGCCGCCTGGTCCGATGAGGGACTCGCGTTCCGTGACGTCCCGATCGGTCCATCGCGACACCTCGTCCGGTTCCTGCTGTCGAACGGTGCGCTCTATGCCCTCAAGGAGCTGCCGCTCGAGGCGGCCAGACGCGAGTACGGCGTCCTGCTCCATCTCGAGAATCTCCGCCTGCCGACCGTCGAGGCAGCGGGCGTCGCCGAGGCGCCGGATCGGGGCAGCGCGATCCTCGTCACGCGTTTCCTGCCGCACTCGCTCCAGTACCGGCGCCTGATGATGCGGCTCCCACCGACGAGCGGCTCCTATCGCGAGCGGCTCCTCGACGCGATGGCGTTCCTCCTCGTCGACCTTCACCGGTCCGGCGTCTTCTGGGGCGATTGCTCGCTCGCCAATACGCTGTTCCGGCGGGATGGTGACCGGATCCAGGCGTACCTCGTCGATGCGGAGACGAGCGAGGTCTTCCCGTCGTTGTCGGACGGGCAGCGGGCCTACGATCTCGAGATCCTCGTCGAGAACGTGGCGTTCGGGCTGGCCGATCTGTCGGCGATGCAGGGCTGGGGCGAGGCGCCGGAGGACGCCATCGCGGCAGCGGAGCGGGTCCGGGACCGATACGCCCAGGTCTGGACGCTGATCCACGACGAGCCGGTCCTCCATCCCGATGACCGCCAGGCGATCCGGCGCCGCGTCCGGAAGCTCAACGAGCTCGGTTACTCGGTCGATCTGGATCTCGATCCCGACGCGCCCGACGGTCGCGTCCGGCTCCGGATGGGGATCACGACGCGTCGCTACCACGCCCGGGAGCTGGAACGCCGGACCCGGATCCGGGCGCTCGAGGGCCAGGCCCGGATGCTGATCAACGATCTCGCCGAGTACGGTGCCTGGCTCGAGTGGTCCGAGGGTCGGTCGATCGACGAGGAGGTCGTGGCCGAGCGCTGGCTGCGCGAGGTCTACCGACCGACGCTCGCCCGGATCGCGGCCGCGGTTGGGCCGGACCGCGACCTGGTCCAGGCGTATTGCGACGTGCTCGAGGAGAAGTGGTTCCTGTCGGAGCGAGCCGGCCGGGACATCGGGCTCGCCGCGGCGATCGATGCCTACCTCGATCTCGGCGCCCCGGCCCCGGAGAGCCGCCTGCCGCCCGACGAGGCGGCGGGTGCCGACGACGACGTCGATCTCGCGGGTGAGATTGACGGCGACCTGAACGTCCCTCCAGCGCCCCGCGTCGACGCGGAACGGGCGGACATGGCAGGATCGTGGGAGTGACGATCGAGGCACCGAGGGCCGCGGAACCCGTCATCCGCGTGACCGATCTCCGGAAGACCTACGGCGAGACACGGGCCGTGGACGGGGTCAGCTTCCAGGTCCCGGCCGGGACGATCTTCGGCCTGCTCGGACCGAACGGCGCGGGCAAGACGACGACGGTCGAGGTCCTCGAGGGGCTGCGGGAGCCGGACGTCGGCGAGGTCCGGATCCTCGGCGTCGACGTCGTCCATCGGCCGGACGAGGTGAAGACCCGGATCGGCGTCTCGCTGCAGACCGCGGCGCTCTACCCGAAGCTGACCGTGGCGGAGGTGCTCGACCTGTTCGCGAGCTTCTACCCGGGGCGCGGTCGCTCCACGGACGAGCTGATCGCTCTGATGGACCTCGGCGAGAAGCGCTCGACGCGCACGCAGGACCTCTCGGGCGGCCAGCGCCAGCGGCTGTCCGTTGCGCTCGCGCTCGTCAACGACCCGGAGCTCGTGTTCCTCGACGAGCCGACGACCGGCATGGACCCGGCCGCGAGGCGGGCGCTGTGGGACGTCGTGCTGGGCCTCAAGGAAGCCGGCCACACGGTCCTGCTCACGACCCACTATCTCGAGGAGGCGGAGGTCCTGTGTGACCGCGTCGCGATCATGGATCACGGCAAGATCCTCGAGGAGGGGACCGTCGAGGAGCTCGTCAGCCGGCGGTTCAAGGAGCGGGCCGTCCGGTTCGACGCGATCGACACGCTCGGCGACGCCGAGCTCGGCCGGATGCCCGGGGTGACGTCGGTCAAGCACGAGGACGGCGACGTTCTCGTCTACACCCGCGACGTCGCCGGCACGATCGGCGCCGTCCTCGACGCGGCGGAGGCCCGTGGCGTGGAGCCGGCGAACCTGGGCGTCCGCCGGGCGACGCTCGAGGACGTCTTCCTCGACCTGACCGGCCGGGCGCTCCGGGACTGAAGGCGGCGATGCGTGCCCTCCTGCTCCTGACCGCGGCAAACATCAAGAGCTTCACGCGCGACCGCGCGGCGCTGTTCTGGACGCTCCTCTTCCCGCTGATCTTCGTGATCCTCTTCGGCTCGATCTTCTCGGGCGGGTCGACGGATCGAAAGATCGGATTCGCCGATGCGGACGGCTCGCCGGCGTCGGCGCAGCTGAAGACCGCCTTCGGCTCGTTGCCGAACACGACGATCGTGGACGGGACGGAGGATCAGCTCCTCGCCTCGATGAAGAAGGGCGACGTCTCCACCGTGATCGTCGTGCCCCAGGGGTACGCCCAGACGGTGGCTGCGAAGCAGGGACCGGCGAACGTCAGCGTCTACACGGACCCCAGCCAGAGCGCCGCCGACGCGACGACCCGCCAGCTCGTCGGCTACGTCCTGTCGGCCGTGAACCAGGCGGCCGCCGGCACGCCACCCGCCGTCGAGCCGGCCTTCAAGACGATCCAGACGAGCGACCTGACGTTCATCTCGTATCTCGTGCCGTCCATCCTCGGGATGTCGCTCATGCAGCTCGGGATCTTCTCGGCCGTGCCGCTCGTCGCCGACCGCCAGAAGCTGATCCTGAAGCGGCTCCAGGCCACGCCGCTCCGGCGCTGGCAGCTGGTCGGCAGCAACGTCCTCATGCGGCTGCTGATCGCCGTCGTCCAGACCGTGATCATCGTCGGCGTCGGCTCGATGGTCTACCACGTCCAGGTCGCCGGGTCGTGGCTGCTGATCGGCGCGCTGATCCTGCTCGGCTCGCTGTCATTCATCGCCCTCGGCTACGTCATCGCGTCCTTCGCGACGACGGAGGACTCGGCCAACGGGATGACCAGCGTGGTCCAGTTCCCGCTGATGTTCCTTTCGGGCACGTTCTTCCCGATCGACGCGATGCCCGACGCGCTGCGGACGGTCGCCCGCGTCCTGCCGCTGACCTATCTCGGCGACGGCCTGCGGCAGGTGATGGTGGACGGGACGCCGTTCTCGCCACTGTGGGTCTGCTTCGCCTTCCTCGCGGTCTGGCTGATCGCCTGTTTCGCGATCGCGGCGCGGTTCTTCAAATGGCAGTGAGCAGCGCGTCGAGGTCGACGGGCTCGATGGGCGCGAGCTCCGGCGACTGAACGGCGAGCGCCGCCACCCGGGCGGCGATCGCCAGCGATCGATCGGTGGACAGCCCGCGGAGGGCGCCGAAGACGGTTCCCGCCAGGAACGCGTCGCCCGCGCCGTTCGTGTCGACGATCGCGTCGCGCGGAAGGCCCACCGCCGGAACCTCGATCCACCGACCGTCGGCCGTCAGGGCGAGTGCGCCGCGCTCCGCCCGGGTGCACACGACGAGCTGGCGACCCGCGACGACGAGCCGCTCCATGAAGGGGCGCGGATCGGCCAGCCGCTCGCCGCTGAAGAAGACCCGATCCGCCTCCCAGAAGTCGCGCTCCCACTCCCGTTCACCATCGGTGGCATGGAGGTCCGTCCAGGTCCGCTTCCCGAGGTGCCGGGCGATCGCGAGCAGCGGCCGACACTGGTCCGCGATCGCGACCAGGACCTCGTCGGCGGCGGCGGCGAGAGCCTCGACCTCCGGCCCGTCATGGCGGATCGTGGCGTCGCCCGTGTGGAGCAGGAACGACATCCGGCGGCCGTCGCCGTCCATCAGGTTCACGTGCCGACCGCTGCCCGTTGCGTCCGTGACCGCACTCACCATGACGCCGGCACGTTCGAGCGCGACCCGGATCCGGCGGCCCGGATCGTCGTCGCCGATCACGGTCCGAAGCGTGACCTCGACGCCGAGGCGCGCGAGGTTCATCGACTTGCCGGCTCCGGACGAGCCGACCGACTCGTGCCACGCGGGCGGGAACATGCTCGCGGGCTCGGGTGGCGGGAACGCCTCCAACCGGATCATCGTGTTCCACGACGCCGCGCCGCAGGCGAGGACGGTGCCCGTCACGAGCCGGCACCGTCGTGCCGGCGGCCGATCACCAGGTCACCACACCTCGTCGTGGACGATGTCCGCGAGGGCGACGCGACCGCCGGCCTTGTTCGGCCGGTCGAGGTCGGCGGGATCGGCCGGGAACCCGAACGAGATCAGGTACTCGCAGTGGTGGTCGTCCGGGTAGCGGAGCAGCCGTCGCGCGAGGTCGTGGTCGTACACCGTCGCCGGACAGCTGCCGATCCCCAGCTCCCACGCGACCAGCATCATGTTCGCGGCCGACATGCCGAGGTCGAACATCACCGAGAGCGGCGCGTCCGCGGCGGACGGATCCGGGGTGACGAGCGCGATCGCGACGGCAGCGTTGGCGAGATGGCCCGCCCACGGCCCGACGGCGCTGAGCTGCTCGAGATGGGCCCGATCGCGGCAGACGATGAAGTGCCACCGTTGGAGGTTCTTCGAGCTTGCCGCCCGACGGCCCGCGTTCAGGATCCGGACGAGATCGTCGGCCGGGATCGGCCGGTCCGCGAAGCGCCGGACGACACGCTTCGTCGCGACCGACTCCCATGTCGACATCGAGACGGGTTGGCTCATCGGGCGACCGACGTCGGAACGGACCTCGGGACGGAGGTCCCGCGGCCGGGGAGCCGCCCGGCGGGCGTCGATCCGTTGCCGGCCGGCGATCGGTTGCCGGCCGTCGTCGCGCCTTCCGAGTGATCGTCGTCCGCCTGGGCGATGCCGGTCTCCGAAGCCTCGAGCCGATCGCTCGGCCCATCGCTCGCCTCCACGTCGGCGATCCCGTGGCCGGCCTTCTGGAAGGGGAGGGCGAGGGCGATGAGCGACCGGAAGCCGCCGGGTTCGCGCTGGACGGCGGTGTCCGGTCGGGGCGTGTCCGGCAGGCGATGGGCGTCGGCAGCGGCCGCGACCTCGCCGGCCTCGTCCGGCGGCAGTGGTCCGCCGAGCGTCCGGGCGAAAAAGGTCGCGACGGCGCGTCGGTATTCCGGGAATTCATAGAGCCAGGAATGCTGGCCGCCCGGGATGCGGAGCGTCTCGACCTGCCGACCGGCAGCCTCGGCCACCGCGGCGAGTCGGTTGTGATGGCCGACCGGCACCACGGCGTCGGCGGTTCCGTGGACGAGCAGGATCGGTCGGTCGATCGTCCGCAGCGCCGAGCTCGCGGACGTCCCATGGATCCGATGGCCACGTGGGCGGACGTACACGCGCGCCGTGAGCCAGGCCAGCGGCCAGGCGATCGCGCCCGGGATCGGCAACCGCGCCAGCCGGAACGTCTGCCGGGTCAGTCGCCAGGGATCGGCGGGGGTCGACGTCGCGACGACGGCGGCGATGCGCGGCTCCTCGGCCGCGGCCAGGATCGCCCCGATCGCCCCCATCGAATGGCCGAGGACACCGGCCCTCGTGACCTCCGGTCGCGCAGCCAGTGCGTGGAAGGCGGCCAGGGCATCCGATCCGAACTCCCCGGCGGTGATCGGCAGCGACTCCGCGAGGTTCGCGCCATGGCCGCGGACGTCGACCGCGAGGCAGTGGAAACCGGCGGCGTGGAGGAAGACGGCCATCGGCAGGAGCCGGTCCCGAGCGGATTCCCAGCCATGAACCAACGCGACGCCCGGCCCAGCGGCCCCATCTCGAGCCGGGATGAACCAGCCGGGCAGCGTCAGCTCACCCGAAACCACGTCGACCGGCTCGAACGGAAGGCCGAGGTCGGCCGGCGTCAGCTGCGGCGGACGCGGCACCGGATGGCCGGCGCGAACGCGGTAGAGGAGCGCGAACCGGTACGCGAGTGCGAATGGCGCCGCGGCGATCGCAGCGATGATCCCGGCCCGGCGGAGTCTGGGCACGTCGCTATCTGACGGCCGAGGCGTCGGCCCTGTCAAGCGACGAGGGTCGCGAGGCCGAAGCGCGTCGATATCATCGGGGCGTGGCGAAGCGCGATCCGCATGCCGTCCTCGGCATCGAGCCCGGGGCAGGTCCGGCCCAGGTCAAGGCGGCCTGGCGGCGGCTCGCCCGGCGGCATCACCCCGACCTCACCGGCGACGATCCCGAGGCATCGCGCGTCGCGACCCGGCGGATGGCCGAGATCAACGATGCGTACGCGGCCCTCACTCGCGCCGACCCACGGGCGGGTCGGCGCGCGGCTCGTGGGGCCGGGGAGGATGCCGACGGAGCCGGAGCTGCGCCTCCGGGGAACGCCGCTCGCCGCGGTGGGCCGCCGCGTCCCCGTCCCACGCGGCCGGTCACCGCGCGCCTGGACACGACCGAGACGTTCCGGCCCCGCAACCAGCCGCTCCGCGCCGCGGCCGGTTCGGCGGCGCGACCGGTCGCGAGGAACCAGCCGCCATACCGCAACGGCGTTGACGAACGCGAGCCACCGCGGGCGAGCACGCCCACCGGGCCGCTGAATCGGTCGCGCCTCCGGAACTTCCGCCCCCCACCGGGGCCGCCGCTCACCGAGGCGATGGACCACGAGCTGCCCTTCGGCAAGTTCCACGGCCACACCCTCGGCCAGGTCGCCGCGTTCGAGCCGTCCTACATCGACTGGCTCGCGAGCACGATCACCCGCGATCGCGAGCTGATGGCTGCGGCCCGTGTCGTCCGCGACGATCTGGACCGTCGCGGCGTCGTTCGGCGTGCGCGCGTCCAGCCGGACGCCGGCCGGGCCGGCCGAACGGCCTGACGACAGGCGGTCCCGTCTCGGACCGCCGGCACCTGCCGGACAAGAAGGATCGCCTTCCGATACCGGAAGGCGACCGAGATGCTGCGCAAAGACGTGCGAGCGATCAGCTCTGCCGTATCGCGTCCCCGGCCTGCTGGCCGATGATCCGTGGTTACTCGGCTCGTGGCCTGGGTGCGGGATCCACGGCGCTCCAACCGTCATGAAGCGATCCGCGGGCCGACCCCTGGCCCGTGACCGACGCCCCAGGTTGTTCCGGGGTGTCTCGCGTTACGGCAAGGCCAACCCTACGGTCGCGCCGGGTCGATCTCAATGGCCGACACGTCCCGGCGAGCCGGCGGCGATGGTCGGGCGCACGGGCGCACCATTCCGGGACGCGCGTACCAGGTGCCAGCGGGCACCGATCCGACGGCCGAGCGGCCCCGTCGTGCCGCCGATCGCGCGCTCACAGCACGTCATGCCGGCCGGGCTCCATGCGTCGGTCGAGGCGGAACGGATTCCCGTCCCGTGCCTCCGCACGGACGCCCCATGGTGGTCCGCTCGACGTCCCCAGCATCGCGTCGAGGAGGAGGCGGCTCCCGCCACCGGATCCCATGACGCCGTGCCCGCTCCAGCCGCCGTTGAGCCACAGGCCGTCGACGGGCGTCGGGCCGACGAAGGGTCGATGGTCTGGCGTGTACTCGTACTGCCCGGCCTGGATGACCCAGTTGACGCCGCGCTCCCACAGGTCGGCCCAGAACGGCGCAACGGCGGCGACGCCGTCCTCCGACGCCGGATCGAGCAGGCGGAACGCGTAGTCGGCGGACGTCGGGACCGACCACACCGGCTCGGTCGCCGGCGTGGCGTGCTCCGTCAGAAGGACGTAGGCGCCCCGGAGCGCCGGTCGCCAGTGCGCGCCGGTCGTCTCGTCGATCGTCATGGGCGCGTCCTGGGGAACATCGGGGGCGTCCGCGACGATGACCTTCTGGCGCCTCGTGGGGGCGATCGGCACGTCAAGGCCGGCGAGCTCCGCGGTCCGGCCGAGGAACGGTCCCGTCGCGAGCACGACGCGGGGCGCCGCGATCACCCCGTCGTGCGTCTCGACCGCAACGATCCTGCCGCCAACCGTCCGAAGACCGGTGACGCGCTGGCCGAGGACGAAGGTCGCGTCGGCGGCGCCCGTCGGCCGCTCGACGCCCGGGCCTGCCGACGCCGCAAGCGCATAGCCCCAGGCGAGCCGGACCTGATCGATGAAGCCGTCGCCCGCCCGGAAGCGAGCCTGCACGACGCTCTCCGAGACCCACGGCCAACGGCGCCGAACCTCCTCGCCATCCAGGAGCTCCACGTCCGTCAGGCCGAACCCGCGTTGGCGCTCGACCATGGCGCGTTGGCGGGTCACCGCGTCATCGTCGCGGGCGCAGAAGAGGTATCCCTGGCGTCGGAGGCCGAGCTGATACCCCGGGAGCCCGGTCCGGGCCGCGAAGTCCTCGTAGAGCTCGATCCCCTCGCGGATCAGCGCCACCTCCTCAGCGTTGTCGAACTGGAGGCGGAATGCGCCGGTCGCGGCGGCCGTCGTGAGCGTTGCCGGCCGAGGTCTCGCATCCACCACCACCGTCCGGAGCCCCGCGCGGGCCGCTCGGAACGCCGTCGCGCAGCCGACGACACCCGCACCGACGACGACGAGGTCCGCCGTCGAGGGCGGAACATCCGTCGTCCGGAGCCGGAAGCGGGTGACGGGCTGCTCGGGCATGCGGCCGTATCATCGCCGCATGTCCCCACGCTCGCGGCGCGTCGGCGCGCCGGATCGGTCACGCCCGGGTTCGCGGTCTCGGCTGGTACCCCGCCGGCTCGCGCCGGTGGTGCTGCTGGCCCTGGTCGGATTGCTGGGCGGCCTGCTCGTCGCCTGCGCCGCGCCATTCGACCCACAGGGCCCGTGCACCGCCGACGGGACGGCGGCCGGTGCGTATCCGGACCTCGAGGCGCAGGTTCCGAGGGTCTTCCGTGGGGTGGCCCCCGGCCAGGTCGACTCGGGTCGCACGTGCACGACCGACGGGCTGGGAACGCTGAGCGGCCACGGGATCACGGAGATGCGCTTCGCCGGCGCGACGTGGACGACGGGCACGGACAGCGGCCTCTCGCTGGCGACGTTCCGCAGCGAGGGATCGACGGCACTGACGCGGGACCTGCTGGTCGAGTTCTACGAGACGGGCGCCCGAGCCGGCAAGAACGTCCAGTCCGTCGATACGACGGACTACCAGGTCGATGCGGCGACGGTCGGCCGGCGGATCGACGTCCTGAACGACGAGTCCTTCCAGTCCGTCGTCGTGTGGGAGCGCGGCGGCCGCGTCGAGACGGCGATCGTTGCCGACTTCATCCGCGAGATCCAGACGAAGGCCGCCCACGACGCGGTCGTCCGCGACGCGGTCGACGCATGGCGGAAGGTCGATGGCGTGGGGAAGTAGGGAAGGTGTCCTCAGGCGATCGAACGCCGTCCCCCGGATCGCAACGCCTTCGATAGGTCCGTTCCGGATCGACGGTTGGCGCCG
>JBPYEM010000131.1:0-2086 GCA_051985205.1 Candidatus Limnocylindrales bacterium
GCGTGATGCTGGTGACCGTGGTCTCGGTGGTCGCGGCCGGCCTGCGCGACTCGACGTCCGGATCGCTGGACCGCCGCATCGACGCCAACTACGTCCTCACCGGCTCCGACGGCTGGTCGCCGACCGAGGCGGCCGTGGCCCAGTCGGTCGGTCGTGCCCGCGGCGTCGAGGCGATCTCGAGCCTGCGCCAGGACCGCGCGCTCGCCCTGGGCGGCAAGGAGAACGTCAACGCGATCGACCCCGCCTCCGTAGGGCGCGTGTTCTCGTTCGACATCACGTCGGGCCCGTCCGACGCGGCGACCACCTTGCCCCGCGACGGCGCGATCGTCGACAAGGGCTGGGCCAAGGAGCACGGCATGGGCATCGGCGATCGGTTCTCGATCCGGTCGATCTCGAACAAGACCGTGCGGCTGCGCGTCGTCGCGATCGAGGACTCACCGATCCTCGACCCGCTCGGCCTCGGGCCGATCACGATCTCGCGGGCCGCGTTCGACCCGGCCTTCGAGGCGCACCGGGACTACCTGACGCTGGTCGCGACCGGCGCGGGCTTCGACCCGCGCGCGGCGCTCGCCGGCCACCCGGACGGCAAGCTCCAGACCAAGGCGTCGTACATCGACCAGCAGACGACGGGGATCGACCAGCTCCTGGCCATCTTCTACGTCCTGCTCGCGCTGGCCGTGATCGTGTCGCTGTTCGGCATCGTCAACACGCTCGTCCTCTCGACCTTCGAGCGCACCCCCTAGCTGGGGATGCTGCGCGCCGTCGGCATGAGCCGCCGCCAGGTGCGGCGGATGGTGCGCCACGAGTCGATCATCACGGCGCTGATGGGCGCCGGGCTGGGCGTCGCGCTCGGATTGGGCGTCGCGGCGATCGTCATCTCGGCGTTCTCCGGCTCGGGCCTGACGTTCGCGATCCCGGTCGGCTCGCTGATCGCGTTCGGAGTGGTCGCGGTGATCGCCGGCGTCGTCGCGGCGATCCTCCCGGCCCGCCGCGCGGCCCGCCTGAACGTCCTGACCGCCCTCGCATGGGAGTGAGAATCCAATGCTCGTGATCCTCATCGTCGCCGCCGTCGGGATGCTGATCCCGGCGGTGGCGCTGTGGGCCGCGGATCGTTCGCCTGCTTCCGCTCCGGCCTAGCTCGCGCCTTCCGGCGCGCGCGGGCTCTTCGACCGCTCATGGAGTGGCGGGCGCGATGCGGGACCAGAGGTCGTTGAAAGAGATGCTGTCGAAGAAGGCGGTCCCGTCGACGACCTTGCCGTCGCTCATCTTCATCGCCCACGCGAGCTGTTCTCGTAGGGCTGGCCGTCGTTCGCGACGCCTCGGCCGTCCCAGATGACGATCACGGTGTCTCCGTCCGCGTGCACGGAGCGGATCCGCGCCGGGCGGAACGGCTCGCCCTCGGCGAATCTCGCTCCGAACGGCGCCAGCACCTGGTCGATGAACTCCTGCCGGGTGGCATACTCGCCCGCGGCGGCCGAGTGGCCCTCGATGCGCCAGACCATGTCCTCTGCGAACACGTCGGTGATCGGGGCCGTCCCGGCCTGCCAGGCCTCGAACGCCGCGCGGATGACCTGCCGGTTGTCGTCGCCGCTCATAGGCAGCGACTCTATGTCAGCCCGCGACCTGGCTGATCGCCAGCGTGTTGCCGTCGGGATCCTTGATCCAGGCGGCCCGGAAGCCGCCGGCGTCGAACACGCCGCGGTCGTCGGTCTTGATCCCCGGCTGGTCGTAGCGCTCGAACGCGACGCCGCGCGAGGCGAGCTCGTCCATCGTCGCGTCGAGGTCGTCGACGAACCAGCCGGCCGCGGTCGCCGGCGACTTGCCGGCATTCTCGGCCGAGAGGTAGACGAAGATCCCGCTGCCCTGCGCACACGGGTAGCGCACGCCCTGCTCCTCTTGCTCGCCCGGCACCAGGCCCAGCTGGTCCTCGTAGAAGCGTCGTGCCTGCTGAAGGTCGGAGACGGCCAGCGCCGCCTCGACCCTGTGGTCGTTCAGTCCCATGCCTCTAACGACAAGGTCCGGCGGCCGAATTCATCGGTCGTCAGACCGAGGCGAGCCGCTGCAGCTGGCGCGCCGCGGCCTCGCG
>JBPYEM010000132.1:0-2866 GCA_051985205.1 Candidatus Limnocylindrales bacterium
ACGAATGCGCCGACGAAGGCACCGATCGGGAGCGGCACGAGCACCGGGTGCAACGGATGACCGTCCACGGCGGCTACGGCCTCGACCGGTCGTCGGTCGAGCTCCGCGAGATCCGTGTCGTCGGGGATCGGCGCCACGGTGTCTGCCAGCTCCGGCGGGACATCGAGGTCCGTTCGGAGCGACGAGTCGTGATCGGCGGCAGAACCACCTCGGCCGACGTGATGCAGCCCCGGTCGCCGGGGTCGGTCGGTTCGCTCCGGCTCCTCGTCCGCGATCGCGTACTCGTCGAGCAGCGCGGGCCACGTGTCGTCCGATTTCCAGGCCACCGTGCGGTCGATCCCGAGCTCGATCGCGTTCATCTCGTCCGTGGCCGGCCTCCGCTGCGTGCTCGGAGTGTCCGAGCGACGGCGTTCCGCGCGGTCGCCGTCGAACGGCCCGCCCGTTGCGCGCGTGTCGCGAAACGCCCTGCCCCAGAACCAGCCTGCCGATCACGGCGTAGGGGTCGGTGGAGCAACGCCCAAGCACCCGAATAGGAGTTCTCGATGATGGTGAGACGATCTCGATGGGTCGGATCCGCGGCCCTCTCGCTCGCACTGGTCCTGGCGGCCTGCTCGAGCAATGCCGGGGCGACGACCGCGCCCGCTTCGGTCGCCTCGGAACCGTCGGCGGCCGCACCATCGACCGGAGCGTCGGAAGCCGCGGCGTCGAGCGGAGCGTCGGCCGCGACCAGCGGTGCGACGGTCGAGGCCAAGCCCGTCGGCTCGGTCGGGACGGTCCTCGTCGCCGGCTCGAACGGGATGACGGTCTACACGTTCGCCAAGGACGTGAAGGACAGCGGCAAGAGCGCCTGCAACACCGGCTGCATCGACAAGTGGCCGGCCCTGACGGTGTCCGCCGGCACGACGCCGACGGCCGGCTCCGGGGTGACCGGCAAGCTTGCGACGATCACCCGCGATGACGGTTCGACCCAGGTCACCTACAACGGCCTGCCGCTGTACTTCTTCGCAAACGACCACGCTCCTGGCGACGCCAACGGCGTGTACACGAACTGGGCCGCGGTCAAGCCCTGATCGGTGCCCTCCGCGTTCTCTTCACCGCCGGCCCGACGCGATCGTCGAGGCCGGCGGTTCTTCTGTTCGAGCGAAACCGGGCGCCACCGGTGGTGCGTACGGGACGTTGGAGTCGAGGGAGCGCCAGTCCCGACCCGTCATGAGGAGACCCGCCACATGCTGAATCGACCGAGAACCGTCGGCGGCCTGGCGATGCCGCTCATCCTCCTGCTCGCGGCCTGTTCGTCATCGAACGGCGGCGCGACGTCGGCACCCAGCCAAGCCGCAGCATCGGCAGCGGTACCGAGCACGGCTCCGGCGGCCAGTGCCGGGGCGAGCACTGCGGCGTCCGGTGGCACTGCCGAGAGCTATCCACTCGGGGTCACGACGGCCGCCAGCACCACGTTCCTGACCGGGGAGGACGGCAAGTCCCTGTACGTCTTCGCGAAGGACACGGCGAACTCCGGCAAGAGCGTGTGCAACTCGACCTGCGCAGACAACTGGCCGGCGTACAAGGCCGACGACCTCACCGAGGTCAAGGCCGACGCCTCCGCGACGGGCAAGCTCTCGATCGTCACCCGCGACGACGGCAGCAAGCAGCTCGCCTACAACGGGCTGCCGCTCTACTACTTCGGGGGCGATTCGGCCGCCGGCGATACGAACGGCAAGGCGATCAACAACTGGTCGCTCGCGAAGCCCTAGCGCACCCGACTCCGCACCTTCCTCCGCCGGCCGCGGACCCTCGCCGCGGCCGGCGGTTCCGTGTCCGGGACGTCGCTCCGGAGCGATCAGGCGTGCGGCCGACCCATCGCGTCCGGCCCGGCCGCCCGGATCCGGCGAACGGCCTCCCCCACCCCGCCCGTCCACGGCTGGCCATGCCCGGGGAGCACCCAGCCGGCCTCCACGCCGTCGAGGCGCGACAGCGACGCGACCGCTTCGGCCGGATCCTCGCTGAACGGCGCGATCATCGGCCCGACGGATCCGTTCGACACTGCGTACGTCGCGATCGCGTCGCCGATGAACAGGGCGTCGCGATCCGCGATCTGAAGCGCCGCGCTGCCCGGCGTGTGACCGGGCAGGAGGATCACCCGCGGCGAGCCGGGCACATCGAGCGTGGCGCCGTCGCCGTACGTCGAGACCGCGCCGATCGGTGTGTGGCGGAGCCCGCCGCGCCGCAGGCCGAGGAGCAGGAACGAGAGCAGCGGCAGCGGCTTGATCGGACCGCTGCCACGGGCCGGGTTCTTCACCTCGCCGCGCGCGAGGGCGGCATCCAGCTCGTGGACCCGAGGCGTCCAGTCCCGCTCGCGGCGGGCCCGCTCCGCGAAGCCGATGTGGTCCGAATGGCCGTGGGTCAGCACGAGCGCCCGGACGTCGTCGATCGTCCGGCCCATCGCGGTGAGCTCCGGCACCAGCTCGTTCCAGTCGCGGGGCATGCCCGCGTCGATGATCGTGACCTCGCCCGCCTCCTCGACGAGGTAGACGTTGACGACCCCGGGGCCGAGTCGGTGGATGCCGTCGGTGATGCGCATCGGTCGATTCTGCGCGGAGTGGCGAGGAGCCGGGAGCCGTTGGCGCCCGCTGAGCCGGCCGCCCTTTTCGGTCGCTCAGCCGGCCTCGTCGGCCTCGCTCAGCCGGCCTCGTCGGCCTCGCTCAGCCGCCCGCCGCGATCGCGCGGAGGCGCGCGAGGTCGGCGTCGGCCGCCGGGTCCGCCGGCGTGACCACGACCTTGGCCACGAGGGCCGCGGCCGCAGCACGCGACTCGGCCGGATGGGCCGCCAGGATCTCCGTGAGGCGAGTGAGCGCCTCGGCGGACACGT
>JBPYEM010000133.1:0-2864 GCA_051985205.1 Candidatus Limnocylindrales bacterium
ACGGGAACGGTCCGGTCAACGCCCTGGACGCCGCCCTTCGCAAGGCGCTGGGGGCCTTCTACCCGCAGCTCGACGACGTCCACCTGTACGACTACAAGGTCCGGATCCTCGATGGCGATCAGGCGACGGCGGCTAAGACGCGGGTGATCATCGATGCGTCCGACGGGACGCGGGAATGGTCGACGATGGGCAGCGACACGAACATCATCGCGGCGTCGGCGATCGCGCTCGCCGACTCGCTCGAATACGCGATCTGGAAATCCGGCGCCGAGCTCCGGCGCCGCGACGAGCGGCACTTCACGACGGCGTCGGCGACCCCGGCGGCGACGTCCACGCCCGGGAGGTAACGATGGCTTCGACCCCGACGCCCGCTCCGCACTCCTCGCCGGATGCCGAGGATGCCCTCCATCTCGCCCGCTGGACCGTGACGTCCGGCTCGAACGCGCGAAGCCGCGGCGCGGTCGTGATCGCGTCCGGGGATCACCAATGGGAGGCGTCGGCGGAGGGCAACGGCGCCGTCGACGCGCTCTTCCGGGCCGTCGACAGGGCGGTCCACGGCGTGCTGACGGGTCATCCGCGGCTGCTGGCGTACGACGTCCACGCGGTCGCGGAAGGGCCGGATGCGGAAGGCAAGGTCACCGTCACGATCGCACCGCCGACTGGAGCCACCGGCGCCCGGGCCGAGGGCCGCTACACGGGCGTGACGACCTCGACGAACATCATCGCCGCCTCGATCGAGGCGTACATCGACGCGATCAACGAGCTCCTCGCCGAGGAGCACTGGCAGGATGCGCCGGAGGCGGCCGGCAACCGCAAGCGGGCCCGGGTGAACGAGCCGACGGCCCGCGAGCGGCGCGCCGAGCTCGACGAAGAGGCCGGACGGATCGACACGACCGACTGGTTCAACCAGTAGGAACGCCGATCCGGCACACTCCGGCGGTGACCGAGCCCGCGACCGTCGTCTATCAGGGGGAACCCGGCGCCTTCTCCGAGGAGGCGGTCCTGCGATCGTTCGCCGCGGGCGTCAGCCGGACGGCGGTGCCGACGTGGCGAGCGGTTTACGAGGCGGTCGCGGACGGGTCCGCCGGCGCCGGCGTCGTCGCGATCGAGAGCTCGCTCGCCGGCACGATCCGGGAGACGTACGACCTCCTCGAGGAGTTCTACGAGCGCGGGGTGCGGATCGTGGGCGAGGTGACGGTGCCCGTTCGGCTGGCGCTCCTCGCGTTGCCGGGCGAGGCCCTCGACTCGATCGAGCGGGTCTACAGCCACGCTCAGGCGCTGGTCCAGGCGGACGCGTTCCTCCGCTCTCGGGACTGGGAGGTCCTCACGACCTACAACACGGCGGGCGCGGCGCGGACGATCGCCGAGCGCCACGAGCGGCAAGCGGCCGCGATCGCGTCACCGCGGGTTGCCGGCCTCTACGGCCTGGAGATCCTCGCCGACGACGTCCAGTCCGGCGACGAGAACCGGACGCGGTTCGCGATCCTGGCGTGCGAGGGGGCGGCCGTTCCGGGTCTCACGGTGCCATCTGGTCCCGGCCGGCGGACGACCCTCGTCTTTGCCGTCCGGAACGTGCCCGGCTCTCTGCATCGCTGCCTGGGCGCCTTTGCCGCGCGCGGCGTGAACCTCTCGCGCCTCGAGTCCCGCCCGACGCGGACGGCCCGCTGGGAATACCTGTTCTGGGTGGACGCCGACGCCGACGCGGCGGACCCGGGGTGCGCGGAAGCGATCGAGGCGCTCCGCGCGGAGACGGAGATGGTCCGGATCCTCGGTTCGTACCCGCGCGGCGAGGACTAGCTACCCGATTCGGGCCGCGGGCTCCAAGCGCCCGAGTCGCCCGGCCTTAGATCTCGGACGTGCACGCCTTGCACTTGGTCGCCGCGGCGTCGTTCGGCTCCTTGCAGAACGGGCAGGTCTTCACGTCCGGCGGCGGCGCTTCCTTGATGAACATCTTGCTGATTCGCCACACGACGAAGGCGATCACGATGAAGGCAATCACGGCGTTGATGAACGCCCCCCACCGGATATCGACCTCGGGCACCGGCTTGCCGGCGGAATCGACCGTGGCGTCCTTGAGTTTGATGACGAGGGCGCTGAAGTCGACGCCGCCGAGGATGACCCCGATCGGCGGCATGATGATGTCGTTGACGAGCGAGTTGACGACGGTCCCCAGCGCGCCGCCGATGATCACGCCGACCGCGAGGGCCAGCGCGTTGGTCTTCAGCAGGAAGGCACGGAACTCCGATAGCACGAGCCTGATCCTCCGAGGGGGGTCGGGCCGGGCGGATCGCCCGGCCCGTCCGGCGTCAGTGCGTGACGACCTTGTCGAGGTCTTTCGCCTGGTCGATCCAGCGCTGGATGACGGCCTCGCCCGGGATGTCCCGAACCGTGTTGCGCGCCGCGTCCAGCTCCTGGAACGTCTCCGCGAGGTTCTTCGCACTGCGGTGGGAGAGCTCCGCGCACGAGTCCACGCCGGCCGCCTCGAGCAGGTCCGCGTACTCGGCCCCGACCCCGTCGATCCGCATCAGGTCGACGTGGTTCACCCACTCGAGGATGAGCTTGCCGGAGATACCCGTCTGCGCCGCAACGCGCTCCCGACCGCCCGAGCTGGCGCCGGCCATCAGCAGGTCGTCCGTGGTGTGGATGCCGACCGCCTCCAGCTTCTCCGCGTAGCCGGGTCCGATTCCCTCGACGTCGACGATCTTCATCGGGAGCCCCTCCTGGTCGCGCGGCACCCCGCCAACGGCTGGTGCCCGGGCGCCGATGATACGCTTCGGAACCCCGTCCAACCCCTCGCCGACGCGGAGCACACCCATGGATCAGGCGTTCCACGACGAGATGGCCCAGGGTTATGCGCTCACGGA
>JBPYEM010000134.1:0-2298 GCA_051985205.1 Candidatus Limnocylindrales bacterium
CGCCGATGAACGCGGCGTGGTCGCTGGCCGTCAGCGTGCCGGTGATGTTCGGGTTGTTGACGTCCAGCATCGGGTCGCTGATGAAGCGGTAGATCAGGTACATGAAGATCACGATCGCGATGATCACGAAGACGGCTGACGTCGCGATGTGCCTGCCCGCCGCGCTCGTCCCCCAGCCGCGGATCGCGGTCGGCAGGACCCGGGTGGCGAAGAGGATGACCGCGATCAGCTCCAGGAGCAGATAGAGGCCACCGATCGGCTGCTGGGCGTCCTTGGACAGGAAGAGCAGCGTGATGCTCAGCAGCGCACCGCCGATGAACAGGAGGACGAGCTGCACGACCCCCGCGCGGGGCCGGTTCTCCGTTCCGAGGACGCGCCACTCGAGCAGACCCATCGCGACGACGATCAGGTAGCTGAAGACCATCGCGGACGCATGCGCGCCGACCACGTCGGCGCTGGCGGGGAACGGCGACGGCCCGCCGGCCAGCTGGACCTGGCGCAGGACGCCGATGATCGCGCCGTAGGTGAACGTCGTCAGCCCGATCGCGATCGCGAGGGCCGGGAGCGTCTGGCGGCTCATGGCCATCTGCCACGCCCAGACGACGAGCCACAGGATGAGGATGAGGAGCAGGCCGCCGGCGAGCTCGCGGAACGTCGGGTTGCCGATGTAGAAGGCGAGGACGTAGATCGGGATCACGACCGCGATCGCGACGGCGAGGCTGCGCGGGATCCCGCGGGCATACCAGGCGGACGCCGCGATGATCGTCATCGTGATCCAACCCAGGGTGCCGGAGTGGACGTGGGTGAGGATCTGGTCGTGGTTGAAGTCGACCACGTCGGCGCCGTTCAGGATTCCGATCCCGATCGTGACCAGGAAGACGGCCATCGCGGTCAGGTACAGCCCTCGGACCGTCTGCCGCCAGTCAGGCGCGGACGCGCGCATCGACATCGGAACCTCCATCTACCCTCGCGCCCGGCGCGCCGGACGCATCCACTCCCTGCGGACCCCACCTCGTTCCGCGCCGCGAATCCTAGGGCGTCGGGCGGGCCATTCGCGCGTCGATCAGGCCATGCACACGAGGTCCGTCCCCGATACTGACCGCGTGCGACCAGCCCGCCAGTTCGCGCTCGAGTGCCCGTGACGACGTCGAAGGTCGCGTCGATGGCCGACGCCGTCCGCGAGATCGTCCGGGACGGCGACACCGTTGCGATCGAGGGGTTCACCCACCTGATCTCGTTCGCCGCCGGTCACGAGATTATCCGGCAGCGGAAGCGCGACCTGACCCTCGCCCGGATGACGCCGGACGTGATCTACGACCAGATGATCGCCGCGGGCGTGGCCCGGAAGCTGATCTTCAGCTGGTTGGGGAACCCCGGCGTCGGGGGGTTGAACGCGATCCGCCGCCGGATCGAGGCGGAACCGCCGGAGCTCGAGATCGAGGAGTACAGCCACTTCGGGATGGTCGCCCGGTACACGGCCGGCGCCGCCAAGCTGCCGTTCTTCCCGCTCCGCTCGTACTTCGAGACGGACCTGCCGAAGGCGAACCCGCTGATCCGGCCGATCGAATCGCCCTACGGGGACGGCGTCGTATACGCCGTTCCGCCGCTCCGACCGGATGTCGCCATCGTCCACGCCCAGCGGGCGACGGCCGCGGGCGACACCCAGGTCTGGGGCCTGCTCGGTTGCCAGAAGGAAGCCGCATTCGCGGCCGACCGCGTGATCGTCGTGGTCGAGGAGGTCGTGTCCGACGAGGTCGTCCGGGCCGACCCGAACCGCACGATCATCCCGGGCCTGATCGTCGATGCGGTGGTGGTCGAGCCGTGGGGCGCCCACCCGTCGTACGTCCAGGGGGCCTACGACCGCGACAACCGCTTCTATCTCGACTGGGACCCGATCTCGCGCGAGGAATCGGCGACGCAGGCCTGGCTGGACGAGTGGGTGTACGGCGTGACGGGCCGGGCCGACTACATCGAGAAGCTCGGGGAGGAGCGGCTGGCGTCGCTTCGGCCGTCGGCGGTGGCGCCGTCCGGCTCCGTGGACTACGGGGAGTACCGGTGAGCGAGGCGACGTTCAGCCGGTCCGAGATGATGATCGTGGCCGCGGCCCGAGCACTTGCCGGTCAGCGGGTGTGCTTCGTCGGGGTCGGCCTCCCGAACATCGCCGTGAACCTCGCGCAGCGGACCGTTGCCCCGGACCTGGAGCTCGTCTACGAGGCCGGCGTGTTCGGTGCCCGGCCGGCGCGGCTGCCGCTGAGCATCGGCGACCCGACGATCGTCACGGGCGCGACCGCAGCGACC
>JBPYEM010000135.1:0-5788 GCA_051985205.1 Candidatus Limnocylindrales bacterium
CTGCTGTGGGCGTCGGGCGCGACGTTCGGGTTCCGACGGACGATGCCGCACATCCTCGGGACGGCGGTCGGGATCGGGGCGATGGCGCTCGTGGTCGCGGCCGGCCTCGGCGCCCTCGTGACGGCGGTGCCGCCGCTCGCGACCGCGATGAAGGTGGGCGGGTCGCTGTACCTGCTCTATCTCGCGGTCCAGATCGCGCGGGCGGGCTCGCTGCAGCGGGCCGACGTCGCGCGGCCGCTGACGGTCGCCGGCGCGGCGGCCTTCCAGGCGGTCAACCCGAAGGCCTGGATCTTCGCCCTCGGGGCGATGTCGACGTTCCGTCCGATCGACCTGCCGATCGCCGCCGGCAGCCTCCTCGTCGCCCTGACGATGATGGTCGTCATCATCCCGTCCGCGTCGTTGTGGGCGGCCGGCGGCGAGGCGTTGAACCGGCTCGTCACCGGCGACCGGACGCGGCGGGCAGTCTCGCTCGTCCTCGGCGCGCTCGTCGCCGCGACCGTCGTCACGGTCTGGCTCTAGCGGGTCGTCGCGTCGCCCTAGTGGACGGCCTCGAGGAACCGCTTCGTCCGGTCGTGGCGTGGGCTGGCGAAGAAGTCGGCCGGTGGTCCGTCTTCGATGATCTCGCCCTCGTCCATCATCAGGACGCGCTTTGCGACCCGCTTCGCGAACCCGATCTCGTGGGTGACGACGACCATCGTCATCCCTTCGGCCGCGAGCTCCTCCATCACCGCGAGGACCTCGCCGACGAGCTCGGGATCCAGCGCCGACGTCGGCTCGTCGAAGAGCATCACCTTCGGGTTCATCACCAGCGCCCGCGCGATCGCGACGCGCTGCTGCTGACCCCCGGACAGCTCGCTCGGATAGAACGTCGCCCGCGCACCCAGCCCCACCCGCTCGAGCATTGCCCGGGCGACGTCGCGTGCCTCCGCCTTCGGCCGCCGTCGAACCTCGGTCAGCCCGAGCATGACGTTGCCGAGCGCCGTGAGATGCGGAAACAGGTTGAACCGTTGGAACACCATGCCGATGTCGCGGCGCTGGACAGCGAGATCGCGCTCCGGGAGTCGGGCGGGACGACCGGAGCGGCCGCCGCGCGCCAGCCGGTCTCCTTCGCCGCGCGCCGCCCGCGTCCCGATGGTCCGACCCTCCAGCCGCACCTCGCCCGCGTCGATGGGCTCGAGGAGGGCCAGGCAGCGCAGCATCGTGCTCTTGCCCGAACCGGACGGCCCGAGCACCGCCTTCACGTCGCCCCGATCCACCTCGAAGGTCACGCCGCGGAGGACCTCGTTGCGGCCGTACCGCTTGTGAACCGCGACGGCCTCGAGGAGCGGCCCGGCAGCCGGCCCGACACCCTTCGCCTCGCCGCCGAGGAGGGAGGGGTCGAGCAGGAGCTTGTGGTCGGCGCCGCGGTCCGAGGGGGCGGGCTCAGGAACCGGCGCGGCGGGATCCCGGTCCCCTGGCGCGAGCTGCTCGTCGCTCATCGGGCGCCCATCCCACGCAGCGCCGCCACGAGTCGCCGCTCCCCGGTGACGCCGCCACGCTGCGATGACCAGACGAACCGTCGTTCGAGCCAGGCCTGGAACGCCATGAACACGCTGACGATCACGAGGTAGTAGATCGCGGCCGCCGCGTAGTACTCGGCAAACCGGAACGTGATCGAGATCGACTGCTGGGTGTAGGTCAGCAGCTCTTGCAGCGAGATCGCCGAGGCGAGGCTCGTGATCTTCAGCATCGTGATGAACTCGTTCGCGGTCGGCGGGATGATCACCCGGATCACCTGCGGCAGGATCACCCGGCGGAAGACGCTCGGCGGCGTCATCCCCAGCGCCCGCGCCGCGAGGTGCTGGCCGTCATCGATCGACAGCAGGCCGCTCCGGATGATCTCCGCCATGTACGCGGCCTCGTTCATCGAGAGCGCGACCCAGGCCGCGATGAAGGCGTTGAACCACTCCTCCTTCAGCGCCGGGAACAGTTGCGGCAGCGCGTTCCAGACGAAGAGGAGCTGGACGAGCGTCGGGATCGCCCGGAAGATCCAGACGTAGCCCCAGCTCAGCCCGCGCAGGACACGCCAGCCGCTCTGCCTCATCAGGGCGAGGACGAGCCCGCCGACGACGGCGGTCAGCTGCGAGACGATCGTCAGCGCGATCGCCGTGATCGCGCCGTCGCGGAAGCCCTGCGACGTGAGCGCGGCGAAGAAGACGTTCGGGTCGAAGTCCATCGACCGATCTGTCTCCCTCGCCGCTCTCGATCAGGTTCGGGCGCCGGCGGCGCCCGACCCGTTCCGCGTAACCGCTACTGGATGACGCTCAGGTTCGCCGGGTCGAGGTTGTACTTCGTCGCGAGCCCGGCGAGCGTGCCGTCGTCCTTGAGCGCCTTGAGCGCGGCCGTCAGGGCCGTGCCCACGTCGGTCTTGCCCTTGCCGAAGTAGATGCCGTACTTGTCGTTGCCCGGCACCGTGAACGCGACGTCGTACTTGCCCGGGTTCTTCAGCCGGAAGTCCGCGACGGACGTGTCGATCTCCCAGACGGCGTCGACCCGGCCGATGACGATCTGCTGGTACTCGTCGGCGACCTTCGGGTACGCCTGGACATTGATCTTGGGCTGACCGGCTGCCGTGCAGGCGTTGCTCGCGGCGGTGATCCGCTCCTGGACGAGACCGCCACCCTGGATCGAGACGTTCTTGCCGCAGAGATCCGTCTCGGCCTTGATCCCCTTCGGGTTGCCGGCCGGGACCATGATCACCTGGCTTGTCTTGAAGTATGGCACCGCATCGGCGACCTTGAGCCGGGTGTCGTTGATGTACAGCGCGGTCCAGACGATGTCGCAACGACCGGCCGTGAGGGCGGGGATCAGCCCGTCGAAGGCGGTCTTGACGATGTTCTCCTGGAGGCCGAGCTTCTTGACGACCGCCTGGTAGGACTCGACGTCGAACCCGATTGGCGTCGTCGGGTAAGCCGGGTCGTAGTACTCCATCGGCGAGTACTCGATGTCGACGCAGTTCGACAGCTCACCGGGCTTGAGCAGCGAGGTCGGCGCAGCGATCGCGCTCGCGCTGGGCGCGACGCTCGCCGCCTGGCTCGCCGGGGCGCTCGACGCGGCCGACGGGGCCGCCTCGCTCGCGGCGACGGACGGTGCAGCGGTGCTCGGCGAGGCCGCCGGGCCGCTGGTGCATGCGCTCGCGATCAGCCCGATCGCGGCGAGCAGGGACAGCCGATGGGCGCGACGGGTCACGGGTCTCCTCCTCCGATCCTGCGACGCAGGGCACACTTGTACCACGGCAATCCCCGTTGACAAGGTGGTCCCCGATGGCCGATTCCGTCGCCCGCGTCTTCGTGAACGGCCGCGTCGTCACGTGCGATCCCGCGCGGTCCGTTGCCGTCGCCGTCGCGATCGAGGGCGACCGGATCGCGGCGGTCGGATCCGCGGACGAGGCGCGGGCGGCCGTCTCGCCGGACGCCGACGTCGTCGATCTCGCCGGACGAACGGTCGTGCCGGGCTTCATCGACGCCCACAACCACTTCGCCTGCACGGCGGAGACGTTCTTCGCCGTCGATGCGAAGCCGTCGGCGGCGGGGTCGATCGCCGATCTGCGCCTTCTCGTCGACCATGCGGCCGAGCGGACCCCACCTGGTGGCTGGATCCGCGGCTTCGGGATGGACTGGACGAAGTTCGCGGAACGCCGCCGGCCGAGCCGTTGGGACCTCGACGACGTCACCCGTGCTCACCCCGTTGTCATCCTCCACGTATCCGGCCATTACGCGCTGGTCAACACCCGGGCGCTCGAGGACGTCGGGATCGGCAACGACGCGGTCGATCCACCCGGCGGCTCGTTCGAACGGGACGCGTCCGGCCGGCCGACCGGGCTGCTCCTCGATGCCGCGACGAACCTCGTCCTGCAGTCGTCGGTCGACATCCGCGGCCACGGGCCGAACATCCACACGGCGATCGAGACGGATGCCCTCGTCGGGATGCTCGACGAGGCCTCGCGGCGCTACCTCGCCGCCGGCCTGACGACGATCTGCGACCCGCAGGTGACCTCGCGCGAGCTGGCAGCGTATCGCGAGGCGCGGGCACGCGACGTGCTCCGGATCCGGACGGTGGCGATGCCACTCTCGCATCAGCTCGACGAGCTGCTCGAAATCGGGCTGGTCGGCCCGTTCGGCGACGACTGGCTCCGGATCGGCGGGATGAAGTTCTACACGGACGGTGCAATTACCGGCGGGACGGCGGTCTTCAGCCAGCCGATGGGTCGTCACGGCCAGTACGCCGGGACGCTGTACCACCAACCGGCTGACCTCGCCGGGCTGCTGCGCCGCGCGGGCGCGGCAGGCTGGCAGCTCGCGATCCACACGATGGGCGACCGGGCGATGGGGATCATGCTCGACGGGCTGGAGGCGGCCGACGCCGCATCCCCGAACCCGGGCGGCGACAACCGCCACCGGATCGAGCACTGCACCTACCCGACGTCGGACCAGCTCGGCCGGATCGCCCGTCTCGGGATCGTGCCGGTCACCCAGCCGGGCTCGATCGCCGAGCTCGGCGACATCTGGCTGGACCATCTCGGGGACCGGATCCAGCGGGCGACCCCGCTTCGCTCGATGCTGGAGCTCGGGATCCGGCCGGCGATCAGCAGCGACGCCTTCGTCCAGAGCTACCGGCCGCTCGACACGATCGCCGCCGCGATGCTCCGCGTCACGCCGAGCGGGGAGCGCGTCGGGGCGGACCAGGAGCTGACGGCCCAGGAGGCGATCGCCGCGCACACGATCGACGCCGCGCGGGCGATCCACATGGACGACCGGATCGGCTCGATCGAGGCGGGCAAGGTCGCCGACCTGACGATCGTCGATGGCGACCTGCTGAACGCCTCGGCGGACGCGGTGCGGACCCTGCCGATCTGGATGACGATCCTCGCCGGCGAGACAGCATTCTCGACGGACGCTGCTTCGACGGGAGTCGCCGTCTAGGCCGCGACCCTCCGCAGCATCACGCCAGCCGGGTCACGTCACCCGCGGCCGTGGCCGACCTCTTCGGGCTCCTCGTACCACTGGACGCGGTCGCCGACCCGTGCCCGGAGCTTCCACCGCGATGACTTCGGCGCCGTGTCGATCCGGGATCGCAGCTCGCCGATCTGCGCGGCTGGGTCGAACCGGGCGGGCCGGCCGAAATCGAGATCCGCCGGTCCCACCTCGGACCCGAGCAGCGCCGCCAGCGCGTCGAGGTTCCCCGTCAACGTCCGCCACCACCCCCAGTCGCGCGACGTGAGCTCCGTGATCCGGGTCACGGAGATGGCGTCACCGGAGCGGTCGTCGGCGGCCAGCGGGTATTCGGCCAGCAGCGCCAGCGCATCGAGCGCGTCCTTCCGGTTGAGCTTCACGATCTGGAGCTTCGAGAGGAGCAGGTCGGCGGGCGGCAGGGTGACGGCCGCGATCCGGAGCCGGTCGGCGAACTCGAACGAGTGGCACATCTCCATCCGATCGATGAGGACGTCCACCGGCCGTGCCCAGGCGGGATCGACGAAGTACAGCTGCTTGTGCCCGTAGAGGGCGTTGTACTGGCGATCGGCGAGATAGCCCTCGGCGGCGAGCAGATCCTGGACCGCCTTGCGATCGCGTGCCCGCGTCGCCAGGTCGATGTCGCGGCCATCGCGGTCAGTCCGGGCGGTCCACGTCGGGGCAGCCGCGTGGAACGCGAGGCCGCCCATCAGCCGGAGCTCGATCCCGCGACCACGGGCGAGCTCGACGATCCGAAGAGCCTCGGCAAGGGGGTCACGCAGCGTGCGGCCGGTTCCCGC
>JBPYEM010000136.1:0-5464 GCA_051985205.1 Candidatus Limnocylindrales bacterium
TGAGCGCGGCGACGGGCGTCGCGGCTCTCGTGGCCGGCGCCGCCGAGTCCGGACGCCAGCGGCTGTTCGTCGGGATCATGGCCGCGGACGTCCTCTTCGGGCTCGTGGTGATCGCGGTCGTCGCCCGACGGCGACGCCGACGGTCTCGGCGGCCCATGGCCGACCCGGGTCCGTACGCTACACTCGCGGCCCCATTCGGGACCGGTGAGGCAGGCGACGCGACGGTGGTTCCGCCGCCGTCGGTCGACGTCGGAGCGCCGCTCCCGGAAGCGGATCGGGTCGTCACGGGACCGCCCGCCGCCAAGGAATCACTCGTCGTCACCGAACCGTTCGTCGCCAGCGAGCCACCGCCCACGGGAGACGCATCGTGAGCACAGACCGCTGATGGGCCTCGTCCGGACCCGACCGTCGCGCGAGATCCTGTCGGGCGATTCCGCCGACGTCTATTTCGCGCGAGCCGCGACGATCATGGAGCGGGAGGGGCTGGATCCCGTCGTCACGATGGAGGTCTTCGCCCGCCAGGACGCGGTGCTCTGCGGGATGGACGAGGCGAAGAACCTCATCGGCCACGTGCTCGCGGAATGCGACCCCTCGGAGACCCGCGTCGAAGCCCTGAGCGACGGTGATCGGATCGGCCCGAAGGAGGTCGTCCTCCGGATCCACGCACGCTACCGCCGCTTCGGCCTGTACGAGACTGCGATCCTCGGCATGCTCGCCCAATCCACCGGGTGGGCGACCGCCGCTCGCGAGTGTGTCGACGCCGCCGCGCCGCAGCCGGTGATCTCGTTCGGGGCGCGGCACGTCCATCCGGACATCACCGATGTCCTCGACTATGCGGCGATCGTCGGTGGCTGCGTCGGAGCCTCGACACCGGCCGGCGCCCGTCTGGCGGGTCTGAGTCCCACCGGCACGATGCCCCACTCCCTTGTCCTGATCTTCGGCGACACGGTCGAGGCGGCCCTCGCCTTCGATCGAGATCTCGATGCCGACGTCGCCCGGATCGTTCTCGTCGACACGTTCAAGGACGAAGCCGAGGAGGCGCTCCGTGTTGCTCACGCCCTCGGCGACCGGCTGTACGGCATCCGCCTCGACACGCCGTCCGAGCGCGGCCGGGTCACGACCGACCTCGTGAAGGAGGTCCGTGCCCGCCTGGACCAGGAGGGCTATCAGCACGTGAAGATCGTCGTGTCCGGTGGCCTGAACCCCGAGCGGATCGCCTACTTCAAGGAGCAGGCCGCGCCGGTCGACTCGTACGCGGTCGGCTCCTACATCAGCGGCGCGACGCCGATCGACTTCACCGGCGACATCAAGGAGATCGACGGCAAGCCGATCGCGAAGCGCGGCCGGATCCCCGGCGTGACGGAGTCACCGCGTCTCCAACCGGTCGACCTGGGTCTGTGGCGGGACGGCGCGGGCTGACCGTTCCCCGCGCGGCGTCAGGCGACCGAGCGAGCGACGGCCGCGGCCGCGGCGGCCGCTGACGAGGCGAACGTCGTGGCGAGCGTCGCGAACAGGCCGCTGAACAGCCCGACCAGGACGACCGACGCGATCCACAGCACGGGACCCATCGTGATCGCCGCGATGACGCCCTCGGCCACGACGGCAGCCAGGCTCAGAACGGCAAGCCAGCCGATCTCCCTTGGCAGCACGCCGGCCGACAGGGAGAGGGCGGCGACGAGGACGATCCAGGCGAGAAGCGGCAGCAGGCCGATGCCGCCCGTCACGTAGGACCCTTCGAGCGACAGGCGGCCGACGATGAGGAGCGTCTGACCGGCCGCCATCACGACGAGGCCCGCCAGGGCGACGAGGGTCAGGATCGACACCCACGGCGAGCCGGTCTCGCCCGCGATACGCGCGACCGCCAGGACGGCCGGAATGAGCGCGACGGCGGTCACGACGATCAGCGCGTCGTTGACCGGACCCCACAGCTCGCCGGCGCCGGCGAAGAACAGGGCGAGGGCGATTCCGGAGAGGACGAGGGCGACGATCGCCACCCAGCACGACGTGCTCGCCACACGGTAGAGATCCGCATTCGACATGATCCACCTCGTCGACGTCCGCCCGGTTTGCGCCGGGATGGTACGATTGATTGGCTGACCTGTCAATCAATCAATTTGCGATGGCGACGCGGAGGTGACGTGCCCCGGCAGTACCGGCTCGGTAAGCGCGGCGACGCGATGGCGACGACCCGAGCGCGGATCGTCGCAGCGACGCTCGAGATCTATCGCGACCGCGGGATCGAGGCCGCAACGGTGCCTGCCGTCGCCCGCGCAGCCGACGTCGCTCCGGCGACCGTTCGGAACCACTTTCCCGGGCCGGCGGACCTCGCCGAAGCGGCGGCCGCCGCGATCCTGGCCCAGCTCGACATGCCGGACGAGGGGATCTTCGACGGAGTCGACGCGCCCGGGCCGCGGGTCGAACGCCTGATCCGAGCGGTGGTCGCCTTCTACGAGCGGGGAACGGGCTGGTGGCAGGTCCGCGAGCGCGATCGCGTCCAGGGCAATGCCTGGGCAACGCCCGAGGCCGCGTACCAGGCAGATCTGTCGCGTCTCGTTGTGGTGGCGCTCGGGCCGCTCGCCGGCGACGCGGTCGCGACGGCGGTCGTCTCGACCGTGCTCGAGCCGCTCTACTTCTCGCTCCGCGGGTCGGGGTCGACGCCCGACGAAGCGATCGGCGTCCAGCTGGCGATCGTCCTGCCCTGGCTGGACCGTCGAGCCAGCGAAGCGGATTCGCGATCCGTGCCACCATCGGCGCATGGATCACGAGCCGACGGCGCCCCGAAGCGAGCCCGACGATGACCGGGAATCGGCCTACGAGCTGCTGCAGCGCGGCAGCGCGCTCCTGAAGCAGCGGCACTACGCCCAGGCGGCGACGGTGCTCGAGCGGGCGGACCGGGAGGAGCCGGGCAAGGCGTCGATCCTTGAGGCGCTGGGCCGGGCGTACTACAACTCCGGCCAGCACGATCGGTCGCGGGCGACGTTCGAGGCCCTCCTCGAGATCGATCCGTCGGCCCACTACGCGCACTTCGCGCTCGGCCAGAGCCTGAAGCAGCTCGGCGATCGGGCCGCCGCCAGAACGCACCTCCGGCTCGCCTGCGCCCTCAGCCCGACGTCGAAGATCTATTCGGGCGCGCTCGCCCGTCTCGGGCCGCAGCGTCCCTCGCCCGGCTGAGACCCGGCCCGGGCGCCGCGGTCGGAGAGACGCCCGGTCGATCCCGTAGGATCGCGACGTGGGATATGACGTCCTGACCCTCTGGGACGCCCGCTTGATCGACGGCCGAGGCGGACCGCCGACCGAGGGCGCGGTCGTCCGCATCGCGGCCGACCGGATCGTCGCGGTCGAGGCCGTCGATGGCCGGCCCGCACCCGCGGACGCGATCGAGCTCGGCGGTCGGACGCTCCTCCCGGGTCTGATCGACGCCCACGTCCACGTGATCAGCGACCTCGAGCGGAGCCCGGGGTTCGGTCCGCCGCCGCCGCTCCACGGCGAGGAGCCGCGGCCCGACGCGCTGCGGTGGTTCATCCTCGCGAAGGCCGCGCGGGCGTTCCTCGCGGCCGGGATCACGACGATCCGCGACGTCGGCAGCCCGGAGGACGAGGCGCTGACGCTGCGCGCGGCGATCCGCCTCGGGCTGGTGGACGGACCGCGGATCCTGACCTGTGGCCGGATCATCTCGGCGACGGCACCGGGCGCCCGCATCTTCGGGACGATGTACGAGGAGGCGGACGGGCCGTGGGAGATGCGGCGGGCCGTCCGCCGCCAGCATCGACGGGGCGCCGATTACATCAAGGTCATGGCGACCGGCGCCCGATCCGTGGTCCGCGAGGATCCCGAGCCCGCCCAGATCAGCAGCGAGGAGATGGCCGCGGTCGTCGGCGAGGCGCACCAGCTCGGTCTGCGTGTCGCGGCCCACGCCGAGGGACTCGACGGTGCCCGTCTCGCGATCGCCGCGGGCGTCGACACGGTCGAGCACGGGCTGTCGCTCCACCGCGCTCCGGAGCTGCTCGACCGGATGGCGAGCGAGGGAATCGTCCTCGTGCCGACGCTGTCGACCTTCGACGACCTCGCCGTGCGCTTCGCCCCGGACTTCGCGCCCGTCCTCGTCGAGCAGGCGAGGCGCCAGGCCGACGAGGCGGGCAGGACGATCCGCGCAGCCGCCGCGGCGGGCGTCACGCTGGCGATGGGCTACGACTCCGGGCCGCCGGGGACGAATGCCCGGGAGCTCGCCCGCATGGTCGAGGCCGGCCTGAGCACGAGCGTCGCGATCCAGGCGGCGACGACCGGATCCGCGGCGGCGCTCCGCCTGACGGACCGCGGGACGATCGCACCTGGCCAGGTCGCCGACCTGCTGGTCGTGGACGGCGATCCGTTGCGCGAGGTGAACGTCCTGGCCGATCCCGACCGGATCGAGCTCGTCATCCACGACGGCGTCGTCGTGCACAAGACCGCGAGCCACGAGGGCAGGTTCGTGAGCCCGGTGGCAGCTCGGAGCTAGGTCGACCCTCGCTCGCCGTCGGCCGAACGGTCGCGCGCGACCCACAGAAGACCGACGATCGACTTCGCGTCCGCGATCTGGCCGGTCTCGACGAGCCGGAGCGCCTCGTCGAACGGCCGCCGATCGAGGCGCAGGTGCTCGTCCTCGTCGGGCCCGAGCCGCTCGTCCGGGTGCGCCGGACGAAGGTCGGTCGCCAGGTAGAGATGCATCTTCTCGCCGGCGAACCCTGGTGCGGTCCAGAACGCGGCGAGCTTCCGCCAACCGTCCGCCCGGTAGCCCGTCTCCTCCTCGAGCTCGCGGCGCGCGGCGACGTCCGGATCCTCGATCGCGCCGGTCGACGGATCGACGACGTCGAGGGTCCCGGCCGGGATCTCGAGGAGGACGCCGTGGGCGGGCGTCCGCCACTGGTGGACGAGCAGGACGCGGTCGTCGCCGTCGATCGCGACGATCGCCACGGCGCCCGGATGGCCGACGATGTCGCGATCCGAGCGTGAGCCGTCCGCCCGCTCGATCGTCTCGACCTTGAAGGTCAGATACCGGCCCTGGTGGAGGATCCGGGTATCGACGACCCGCTCGACCAGCTCGTCGTCGGGCGGCCCGGCATCGATCGGCGGCTCGCCGTCCGAAGACGACGAGCCGCCGGCTGATCGCGGGGGTTCGGTCCGGTCGCCGCGCGTCACGGCTGACCGGTCGCCAGAGTCGCTCAGGCCGCCACGGCCTCGCGCTCCGAGGCGAGGCTCGCGCCCGTCTCGGCATCGAAGAGGTGGAGCTTGGACAGCGGCAGGAGGAGCTGCAGCACGTCGCCCGGCTTCACCCGGTTGTCGGAGTCGACGATCGCGACGATGTCCTTGCCGGCCGCCGTGACGTGGAGGAGCTCCTCGTTCCCGAGATATTCGACCACGTCCGCGCGACCCGGCAGGGTCGCCGTCTCGCCCTCGGCCTCCTTCAGCTCGAGATGCTCCGGCCGGA
>JBPYEM010000137.1:0-11914 GCA_051985205.1 Candidatus Limnocylindrales bacterium
CGCCGCAGCTCGTCGCGCCGGATCGCGAGCGCGAGCTGATCCGCGGCGAGGGCCAGGAGGCGCGTCGCCACCCGATCGGGATCCGGCGCGGTCACCGGCAGCAGCGCCTTGACGGCACCGACACCGATCCCATCCGCCTCCATCCGGACTCGGAGGATGCGGGCTGCCGAAGCGGCGACCGCGGCCGGTCGAGGGGCCCTCGCCGCCCCGGCCTCGTGCGCGCCCGGTTCGTGGGCGACGACCCAACGCGCCTGGGCGTCGCCCGGCGCCCGGAGGAGCGACGTCACGAAGGACGAGGTGGGCAGCGGCGCGCCGGAGCGGGTGTCGGCCAGGAAGACGGGCGCGGATGCGCCCCGCCGCTCCCGGAGGATCCAGACCCGCTCGAACGGGCCGTCCTCCGCCAGCCGTTCGGCAACGAGCGGGGCCGCGGTGTCGATGCCGGCTTCCGTCGCGAGGATCCGGCTGATCGCGAACAGCGAGCTGGACTCGCGGGCTCGGCGCGTCGCCTCAGCGGCCCGCTCCGTCCCGAGCGCCGAGAGCCGGCCGACGATCACCGCGACGACGAGGAACACCACGAGATCCAGCCATTCCCGGGCGTCGGTCACGACCACCGTCAGGCGTGGTTCCGTGAACAGCAGGTCGTAGGTCAGGAAGGCGGCGATGGCACTGATCACCGCGGGCCACGTCCCGAGCAGGGAGCCGACGAGCGCGATCGCCACGAAGTAGGCCGGCGAGGCGTCCGCCAGGCCCAGGCCGGACTCGAGGGCGCCGACCACGACCGTCGCGATGACGAGGGCCGGCGCGATCACACCGACGAGGGTCGCGATCCGACGCGGCGTCGGCAGCTCCGGCAGCCGCGGCAGCTCTGGCCGGTTCACCCGCGAAAGCACCGCCGAAGGGTAGACCCGACGGCCTGGTGACATGCGCCTGTAATGCCGGTGGACGAAACCGCCAGCGTCCGGACATTGACCGGGCAGACGCTTCAAGTCCTGCCCGAGGACGGCACGGAGGGGACATGACCGAGCTTCCGCCGCCGACGCTCGACCGGCGCTCCGGCGCCGATCGCCGCACGCCCGAGACCGGCGCGATGCTGCAGGGTGCGCCAGGTCTCGACGCACCGGATCCCAGTGAGGATCCGTGGCCCGGTCTTGCCGCGCCGTTCGACTGGGTCAGCGACCTGGAGCGGCGCCAGCCGCGCGACCCGTGGGCGGCGGCCGTCACCCGCGCCCTCGAGGAGTACCGCGCGGGCAACGTCGCGGAGCTCGCCCGTAGCTGGGACGAGGCCGTCGTATGGCGTGTCGCAGCCGCGTGGCCCGGGCGGGATCGCGATGGAGCGATGGCCGTCTTCGCCTACCACCGCGAGCTTCGCGACGCGACGGATGGCACGTTCCGCCAGGAGATCCTGTCGATCGATGCGAGCGGAGGACCGATCGTGACGGCCCACGTCCGCACGAGCGCGAGCCGGACGGGCCGGCAGCTCGAAGTCCCGTCGCTCCTCACGTTCGAGCTCGTCGCGATGCGGGTCCGCCGCGTGACGGAGATTCCCGGCGACCGCGCCGAATGGGACCGCTTCTGGTCGTCCTGAACCGTCCCGCTTCGGCGGAACCGGTCGGTACGATCCTTGAGTGCAGGTCGCCCCCGACGTCTTCCGGTATGTCGATACCGTCAACGTCCATCTCGTCCGTTCCGGCCGTGAGGCGATCGCGATCGACTTCGGCAGTGGCGACGTCCTCGACCATCTCGGCGAGTTCGGGATCGACCGGCTGACCGACGTCCTGCTCACGCATCACCACCGCGACGTCACGCAGGGCCTCGGCCGGGCCCGCGCTGCGGGGGCGCGGATCTGGGCCCCGGCCACGGAGCGCGACCTGATCGCCGCCGCGGACGAGCACTGGCAGATGCGGCCGATCGACAACGTCTACGACCTCCGTGAGGACCGCTTCACGATCCTCGACGACGTCCCGGTCGACGGCTCCGCCCCCGAATACGTCCCGACGACGTTCGGTGGCGTCGAGATCGTCGCGATCCCGACGCCGGGCCACACGCCGGGGTCCGTGAGCTACTTCGTCGAGCGCGGTGATCGGCGACTCGCCTTCACGGGCGACCTCATCGCCGCGCCCGGCAAGGTCTGGTCGCTGGCGGCCACGCAGTGGACCTACACCGGCATCGAAGGCCTGGGCAGCACGATCCTCGGCGCCCTCGACGTCCTGGACCACCTCCCGGACGTGATCCTGCCGGCCCACGGCGCGCCGATCGACGATCCCGAGGCGGCGGTCCGCCTCCTCGTCGATCGGTTGCAGGCGCTGATCGACCTCCGGAGCCCGGAATGGCAGTTGGAGCAGCTCCGGGCGAGGCCGTATCTCGAGATCTCGCGGCACCTGCTCCGGAACCGGACGAGCATCTCGAACAGCTACGTGCTGCTGTCGGACACGGGCAACGCGCTCGTCCTCGACTACGGCTACGACTTCACCACCGGGCTGCCCGCAGGGTCGGACCGCAGCTCGCGCCGGCCATGGCTCCAGACGATCCCGGTCCTCCGGCGCGACCACGGGGTCGATCGCGTCGAGGTCGCGCTGCCGACCCACTACCACGACGATCACGTCGCGGGCTTCAACCTTCTCCGCGACGTGGAGGGGACCGCGGTCTGGGCGGCGGAGAACATGGTCGACCTGCTCCAGGAGCCACGCCGGTTCGACCTGCCCTGCCTGTGGTACGACCCGATCTCCGTGGACCGGTCGATCCCGTACGGCGAGCCCATCCAATGGCACGAGTACGAGCTCACGCTGCACCCATTGCCGGGCCACACGCTCTTCGCGGCGGCGATCGAGTTCGAGGTGGACGGCCAGCGCGTCATCGCGACGGGCGACCAGCAGGACGGCCGATGGGTCGCGGGCGAGCGGCCGGAGTTCCTGAACTACGAGTACCGCAACGGGTTCCGGTTCGACGACTTCATCGACAGCGCGCTGCTCTACCGGCGGCTTCGGCCGGACCTCCTGATCAGCGGCCACTGGCTGCCTCGGCCCGTGACCGACGAGTACCTCGACCATCTGCTCGAGGTCGGCCAGGAGGTCGCCCGCCTCCACCGCGAGCTGCTTCCGCTCGACGAGGTGGACTTCGGCGCGGGCGGGTTCGGTGCGCGGATCGAGCCGTACCAGTCGTGGGTGGGTCCCCGTGACACCGTCGACGCCCAGGTCACCGTCCGCAACCCGTTCGGGCGGGCGGGCGAGGCCGACGTGGCGATGGTCGTTCCGGCGGGCTGGTCCGCCGAGCCGGCGATGCGGCGGGTCGAGATGGCGGCGCGAGGCGAGGCTGCGCTCCGGTTCCGGATCCAGGTCGGCGCATCCCCGGTGCGCCGGGCACGGATCGCGGCGGACCTGACGGTCTGCGGCGTTCGGTTCGGCCAGCAGGCAGAGGCGCTCGTCACGGTTCGATGACGCTGATCCGCGACGGAGACCGCTGGGCCGTCGAAGGGCGGTGGTACCGGCTGCGCGGCACCGTCGACGGTCCGGTCGCGATCCTCGAGGACCGGGTCGGACGGCGCTGGGCGGAGCTGCGGCTCCTGGCGTCCCTCGACGTTCGCGGCGGCGACGACGAGACGTTCGCGGTCAGCGGTCCCACGATCGCGGATGGCCGGACGCGCGAAGATCCGGGCGCGGTCGACCGTGTCCGGCTGGAATGGGCGCTCACGAGCAGCATCTGGCGCTCGAAGCGGCTGGCGATCGAGGCGACCGACGAGGATCTCACGATCTGGGCGACGGTCGTGGGCGACGGCCTCGCGGCGACGGCCCGGGGCAACCGCAACCTGACAACGGTCTCCCTGCTCGCCGGCCGGGTCGTGTCGCCGCGGGCGAGCGGATCCGTGATGAGCGGCTCATGGTTCGAGTCCCTCGTACCGGCCGGGCCCGGCGACCCGGGCCGGATCGTCCTGCCAGCGTCGGAATCGGCGTCGATTGGCGTCGTCTCCGGGTCGGAGGCGGGGCGAGGCCGGTGGTTCTTCGCGCCGGGACCGTTCGTGTTCTCGGCGACGCACGAACGCCCGGACGGCCCCGCCGTGATCCCGGCCGGACCTTGGCTGTCGTTCGCGATCGACGCCGTCGCGGGCGAGGCCGGGTTCACCGAGGTCGCCTGGCGCGCCGCCGATCGCGGGTTCGGGATCGTCCTCGATTACGACGATCACACGCCCGCCGTGGGTGGGTGGACGACGCCTCCGCTGGTCATCGGCGAGGGCGCCGACGCGTACGCCGGAATCGCAGCGCAGCGCGACCGGCTCCGTCGACCGGGCGGATCGGGCCGACCGGGCGCATCCGGCCGACCGACGCGATCGGACCGACCGGACGACCCGGACGTCCTGACCGCGACTCGAACCGCCGCGGATTGGTGGCGCGAGCCGATCTTCTGCGGCTGGGGCGCCCAGTGCGCCGACGCCGCCGCGGACGGCCAGCCGCTCTCGGCGGCCGCATCGCGGGCGACGCGGGCGCGCTACGACCGGTGGCTGGCCCACCTCGAGGCGGAGCGGATCGTGCCGGGCACGATCTCGATCGACGACAAGTGGCAGGCGTCATACGGGGCGAATGAGCCGGACAGCGAGAAGTGGCCGGACCTTCGCGGCTGGATCGCGGCGCGCCACGACCGCGGCCAGCGCGTCCTGCTCTGGTACAAGGCCTGGGATCCGGCGGGGCTGCCGCCGGAGCTGTGCGTCCGGACGACGGCCGGGACGCCCATCGGGATCGACCCGACGAACCCGGACGCAGAGGCCGCGATCCGCCGGTCCGTCCGGACGATGCTCGCGCCCGACGGCCTCGACGCGGACGGCCTGAAGATCGACTTCACCGCACGGACGCCGAGCGGGCGGGCAGCAGTCCACCACGGCGGTGCGTGGGGCGTCGACCTCCTGCGGCGCCTGCTCGACATCCTCGCCGACGAAGCGGGACGGGCCAAGCCGGACGCCCTGCTCGTCGGCCAGACGCCGAACCCGATCGTCGCTCCGGCCGTCGGGATGATCCGGCTCAACGATGCGCTGCGCCTGGACGACCCGCGGCCCGACGTCGACATCGTTCCCCAGATGCGCTATCGGGCAGCCATCGTCGCAGCGGCCTGTCCGGACCACCTCATCGACACCGACGACTGGTGCGTGCCTGACCTCACCACGTGGCGCGCGTACGCGGCGATCAAGTCCGACCTCGGCGTGCCGGCGCTCTATTACGTCACCCACCTCGATCGGACGGGGGAGCGCTTCCAGCCGTCGGACTACGCCCTGATCCGCGAGACCTGGGCCGCCTATCGGGCGCGCGTCGGGCTTCCGCCGCGGCCGTAGGGCGGCGCCCCCCGACGGACATCGGCGGGAGTCCGCTCCGGCTGTAAGGGATTCGCAAGAGCGCCCCCGCTGCACCCCCGCCGGTTGGAGGAGGCGCTTCGCAGACTCGGCTCGGGACCCGTCCAGCCGGACGGCACCAGCCGCTCCCGCAGGGATCCGTCCGGACCATCACCCGGCCGGCGGGCCCGGAGGCCGGCTGGGAACCGTGGAACCACCCGGCGACCGCCCGTCGGCGCCGTTGGAGGAGAACGCATGCTCACCCGACGCTCCAGGAGCGGTGTCGTGCTCGCCGCCCTCTCCCTTCTGCTGACCGCCTGCAGCGGCGGCGCGACCCCGACGCCCGCGGCCTCCACCGGAACCGCCAGCGCGAGCCCGGCCGCGGGCGCGAGCGAGAGCGCGGCCGCCAGCGGCGGGGCGTCGGGCAGTGCGACCGCCGGCGGCTCGCCGGCCCTGATGTCCGTGTCCGGCAAGATCAGCGCCTACGGGATCTCCTACAAGAACGCCGACACGATCGGCAAGGCCCGGGTCGACACCTTCAAGCAGAAGTACCCGAGCGTCGACGTCACCTTCAGCGAGAGCGACTTCGACCCGCAGGGCTTCGTGACCGCCCTCAACAGCTCGAATCCGCCGGACGTCGTCCAGCTCAGCCGCGACCGGATCGGCACCTACGTGGCGAGCGGCGTTCTGGAGCCGCTGGACGACTGCATCTCGAAGTCCGGCGTCGACATGTCCAACTACCGCGACTCCGCGATCAAGGCCGTCACGTTCGACGGCAAGGTGTACGGCGTCCCCCAGTTCTTCTGGGTCAGCAACTGGCTCGTCGACAACGACCTGTTCCAGCAGGCCGGTCTGGATCCCTCGACCTGGGACGTCAGCAACTGGGACCAGATCAAGGCCGCGAACGACGCGCTGATCTCCAAGACGAAGACCAAGGTGGGCATCGACCCGAAGGTCTGGGACAACGGCGACCGCTTCCCGATGTGGGTCGCGGCGGCCGGCGGCCAGATGATCAGCGAAGACGGCAAGACCGCGATGCTCGACTCGCAGCCCGTCATCGACGCGTTGACGTTCACGAAGAGCCTCATCGACGCCCAGGGCGGCCTGACCAAGTTCAAGGACAAGATCGGCCAGACCGGCGACTTCTTCGGCGCCAAGAACGAGTTCGTCGAGAACCTCGAGGGCGCCTTCCCGATGCAGCAGTGGTATCTGAACGTCCTTGCCGGCTCCTCGCCGGACACGAAGTTCACGGCGATCCCCTTCAAGGACAAGCAGGGCAAGACCGTGACCATGGCGGAGGGTGATGCCCTCGCGATCACGACCAAGTCGCAGAACAAGGACGCGGCCTGCGCCTACATCACCACGGTCACCTCGACCGAGGCGTGGATCAACGCGGCGACGCAGCGTGCCCAGGACGCCAAGAGCAAGAACCAGATCCAGACCGGGACCTCTGCTGGCAACAAGGCGGCGGAGCAGCAGATCTTCAGCTCGATCGTGGACGTCGGGAACAACACGACGTTCAAGAACGCGATCGACGCCTACTACGGCACCTTCGATAGCGCCTTCGAGGTCCCCGGCACCAAGGCCGCGGACGACTTCCGGACCGCATGGGTCAACGGCGTGAATGCCGCGCTCAGCGGCCAGAAGGACCCCGCGACCGCGATGAAGGACGCCCAGCAGGTCGCCCAGCAGGCGATCGACGCGGCCCAGTAGTCGCCTCGGACCGTTGACAGGGCAGGAGGGCCCGGCATGACCGCTCGCGCCGGACGCGTCTCGCGGTGGACCCGCGAGGATCGCTCGAACCTGCGGTGGGCCCTCCTCTTCCTGTCGCCGTGGATCATCGGCTTCCTCGTCTTCACGGCCCTGCCGATGGCGTGGAGCCTGTGGCTGTCGTTCACGAACTACAACGCCCTGAGCGGCAGGGGAACGTTCGTCGGGCTCAACAACTACCAGCTCCTCGCCCGCGACAGCCGGGCGTGGACGGCGATGTTCAACACGGCGTACTTCACCGTCCTGTTCATTCCGCTGTCGACCCTGTTCGGGCTCTTCCTCGCGGCGCTCCTCAACCGCGTCGGTCGGGCGGCGGGGTTCTTCCGGACGGCCTTCTACCTGCCGAACATCACGCCGGCCGTCGCGACCGGCGTGCTCTTCATCCTGCTGCTCGCCAATCCCGACGGGGTCATCAACCAGGTCCTCCGCCTGGTCGGCATCACCGGCCCGTCGTGGCTCAACGACCCGGCGTGGGTGAAGCCCGGGATCGTCCTGATGATGCTGTGGAGCATCGGCGGGACGGTGATCATCCTGTTCGCCGCGCTGCGAAACGTGCCGGTGGAGCTCCATGAGGCGGCCGGGATCGACGGCGCCAACGCCTGGCAGCGCTTCCGGAACGTGACGCTGCCGCTGATCAGCGGGGCCCTGTTCTTCGTGATCATCGTGAACACGATCGCGGCCCTCCAGCTCTTCTCCGAGATCTACACGATCTTCGGTGGCCAGCGGCAGGGCGCCGCGAGCGGCGACTCCGCCCTCTTCTTCGTCGTCTACCTGTTCCAGACCGCGTTCGGCAACTTCCGCATGGGTTACGCGTCCGCCCTCGCCTGGCTGCTCTTCGTGATCGTCGGGATCATCACCCTCATCCAGTACCGGGTCGGCAACCGGTTCGTCTACTACGAGAACGGCTGAGCCGTGGTCGCCGAACCAACGCCGGCCGGCGCGGGCGGGACGCCGGGCACCCTTCGGCTCGATGCCGACGCCGACGCCCAGGCGCGCGGCCGGGACACGAGCCGCATCGCTTCGAAGGCGATCTATATCGCGGTGCTCCTCGTCTTCACCGTCCTCTTCATCTACCCGTTCATCTGGCTCGTCTCGGCGTCGTTCAAGACGCTGCCGGACGTCTTCAACAACGTCCTGATCCCCAACCCGCTGCACCCCGAGAACTACACGGAGCTCACCCAGAAGGCGCCGATCCTCAATTGGGCCTGGAACAGCGCGCTCGTGACGGTGCTCGCCGCCGCGACGGTCACGTTCAGCTCCGCACTCGTCGCGTTCGCCTTCTCGTACTTCCGCTTCCCGGGCCGGAACCTGCTGTTCGGGCTGGTCCTCGCCACGATGCTCCTGCCGAGCATGGTCACGATCATCCCGAACTTCCTGATCTGGCAGGCCCTCGGCTTCAACAACACGCTGGTCCCGCTCTGGGCCGGCAACCTCTTCGCGTCGCCGTTCTACATCTTCCTGCTGCGGCAGTTCTTCCTGACGTTGCCGCGCGATGTGTTCGAGGCCGCCCGGGTCGACGGCGCGAATCCGCTCCGGATCTGGTGGTCCATCGCCCTCCCGCTGACCCGCGCCGCGCTGATCGTCGTGTTCGTCTTCGAGTTGAAGGCCGCGTGGACGGACCTGCTGAAGCCGCTGATCTTCGTTCACGACGTCGCCCAGTTCACGCTGCCGCTGGGGCTGAAGGCGATCGTGGACAACTCCGCCATCGGCGGGCAGAAGGAGTGGCAGCTCCTCGCGGCCGGGGGCGTGATCGTGACGGTCCCGATGATCGTCGTCTTCTTCCTCGGCCAGCGATACTTCCTCGAGGGCATCGCGACGACCGGCACGAAGGGCTGACACGAACGTCGCGGGCCCCCTCGGAGGCCACACGACGGATCCCACCCAGCACCGCCCGCCGCGCGACCCCGGTCCGTTCGAGCATGCCCTCGGACTCGACGTCGGCGGGACGAAGCTCGCGGCCGGCGTCGTCGATCGCGACGGCCGGGTCCTGTCGCGCCTCGCGGAGCCGAGTCGCGTCGAGGACGGCCCGGAGACGATGATCGCCCGGCACCTCGAGCTCGGCCGACGGGCGGTCGACGCGTCGGGGGTCGACTGGTCGGCGATCGGCGCGATCGGGATCGCCTGCGGTGGGCCGCTGGATCCGGTCGGGGGGGTCATCCAGTCGCCGCTGAGCTTGCCGGGCTGGGATGACATCCCGCTGGTCGCGATCGTGTCGACCGCCCTCGAGCGGCCAGCGGTCGTCGACAACGACGCGACCGCGGGCGCCCTCGCCGAGTGGCAGTACGGCGCCGGCCGGGGCGGTGGCGTCCGCGACCTTGTCTACCTGACGATCTCGACCGGTGTCGGTGGCGGACTCGTGCTCGACGGCCGGGTGTACCGCGGAGCTGCCTGGAACGCCGGCGAGCTGGGCCACCTCACGGTGGATTTCCGCGGTCGCCGCTGCGCCTGCGGCCGGCGCGGCTGCATCGAGGCGTACGCGTCGGGGACGAACATCGCGGCGCGAGCGCGGGAGGCGCTCGCGGGAAGCGACGAGCCGTCCTGCCTCCGAGCCATCGCGAGCCCGACCGCCCGTGACGTCGGGGAGGCCGCCGCCGGCGGTGACGCGCTCGCCAGCCGGATCTGGGACGAGTCGATGGAGATCCTCGGCTCCGCGGTCGCCAACATCCTCGACGTCTTCAACCCGGAGCTCGTCGTGCTCGGCGGCGGCGTGACACGCTCGGGCGATCAGCTCCTGGAGCCGGTCCGGGAGATCGGCCTCCGGCTGGCGATGCCGCCCGCCCGGCGTTCCGCGGATGTGGTCCTGGCGGGTCTGGGCGATGACCTGGGCGTCGTCAGCGCGGCGGCTCTCGCGTTCGAGCGCTGGCCGGTGCCTGCCGGCGTGGGCGTCCATTGACGTCGATGTCGACATCGTCCGTCCGGGCCGGCCTCGCCGAGCACGCCGCGGTCGTCGCCGACCTGGAGCGACTCGTGCCGGAGATCGAGGCGCTCGCGACGACGCTCTGCGAAGCGCTTGCGGCCGGCGGGCGGCTCTACGCGTTCGGGAACGGTGGAAGCGCTGCGGATGCCCAGCACTTCGCGGCGGAGCTGATGGGCCGGTTTCAGCGGCGACGGCGGCCCCTGCCAGCTGCCTCCCTCGCGACGGATCCGTCGGTCGTGACCTGCATCGCGAACGACTTCGGCTACGACGAGGTCTTCGCCCGCCAGGTGGCGGCCCTCGCCCGACCCGGTGACGTCGTCGTCGGCTTCACGACGAGCGGCCGATCAGCGAGCGTCGTCGCGGGCCTCGCCGCCGCCCGCTCCGTCGGCGCCCGTGCGGTGCTGCTCGCCGGCGGCGATGGCGGGCCCGCGGCAAGCGAGGCGGACGTCACGCTGCTCGTCCCATCGAGCTCGACCGCCCGCGTCCAGGAGGGTCACGGCCTGATCGTCCACCTCCTGAGCGACGCGATCGACGCCTGGGCGGCGGCGCAGACCACGACAGATGAGCCGTCACCGCGCGGCAAGGAGGGTGACATCGCATCGTGACCGGCGAAGCCACGCGCACCGGAGCTCGCCGCCGTGGCAGCGGCTCCACGGATCCGGCCGCGCGGCCGATCCTCCACCTGATCGGCAACTCCCACATCGACCCGGTCTGGCTGTGGCAGTGGCCGGAGGGCTATCAGGAGATCCGGGCGACGTTCCGCTCCGCGCTGGACCGGATGCGTGAATACCCGGAGTTCATCTTCACCTGTGACTCGGTCGCCTACTACGAGTGGATCGCCGAGATCGACCCGGCGATGTTCGAGGAGATCCGGGAGCGCGTCGCCGAGGGCCGCTGGGAGCTGGTGGGCGGCTGGTGGGTGGAGCCGGACTGCAACCTGCCCGGCGGGGAGTCGTTCGTCCGCCAGGCGCTCGTCGGCCAGCGCTTCTTCCTGGAGCAGTTCGGGCGGATCGCGACCGTCGGCTACAACGTCGACCCGTTCGGCCACAACGCGATGCTCCCGCAGCTGCTCCGGCGGGCCGGGATGGACAGCTACGTCTTCATGCGGCCGGGGCCGCACGAGCTGGGCCTGCCCGGGCCACTGTTCTGGTGGGAGTCCGACGACGGATCGCGGGTTCTCGCCTATCGCCTCCCGCATGAGTACTGCGCGCCCCGCGAGGATCTCGGCAACCACCTCGACAAGTCGATCGCCCAGCTGCCGGACCGCTGGGCCGAGATGATGGCGTTCTACGGCGTGGGCAACCACGGTGGCGGGCCGACGCGCGAGAACCTCGACAGCATCCGCCGGCTCGACGGTGTCGGCGCGATGCCGACCCTCCGGCACAGCACGCCCGCCGCGTTCTTCGAGACGGTTCGCGACTCGCTGCGCTCGCCGGACGAGCTCCCGACCTGGCACGACGAGCTCCAGCATCACGCGGTGGGCTGCTACGCCGCGCATTCGGGGATCAAGCGCTGGATGCGGCGCGCGGA
Source organism: Candidatus Limnocylindrales bacterium (assembly GCA_051985205.1). Classification (GTDB taxonomy): domain Bacteria; phylum Chloroflexota; class Limnocylindria; order Limnocylindrales; family CSP1-4; genus CF-46. The sequence continues at coordinate 11,529 of JBPYEM010000137.1, forward strand.
GAACGAGCTCGCGACCGCCGAGGCGTGGGCGACGGTGGCGCACCTCGAGACGGGGCGACCCGATCCGGCGCCCGATCTCACCCGGGCCTGGAAGCAGGCGCTCTTCAACCAGTTCCACGACACGCTCGGCGGGACGGCGATCGAGCCGGCGTACCGGGACGCGCGCGACCAGCTCGGCGAGGCGAGCTCGATCGCGAACCGCCTCCAGAACGTCGCGGTCCAGTCGCTCGCGTCGCGGATCGCGATCCCGGCCGAGCCGGGGACGAAGCCGATCGTCGTCTTCAACGCCCATCCATGGCCCGTCCGCGGGCCGGTGGAGCTCGAGTACGGCGGGCTGACGCCGGGCGATCGCCTGGTGGACGACGAGGATCATCCGGTCGCGTTCC
>JBPYEM010000138.1:0-3573 GCA_051985205.1 Candidatus Limnocylindrales bacterium
AGGCGGGCGACCTCGACGGTCCGCCGCCAGGCGGTCGCCGGGTCGAGGCCGAGGTACTCACGGTCGCAGCCCTGCGGCAGGCTCAGCCCGAGCTTCATCGCGCCAGCTCCATCCGAGACCCGTCGGCAGCCCGGTCCGCGGGCCAGGGCCCGAACATCCGATCGACGAGCTCGCGGATCCGCGCGACATGGTCGTCGGTGGCGGGGACGACATCCGCGACGGAGAACCACAGGCCGACGTCGCGGACGTAGGGGCCGAGCGTCCGGAGCGCCTCGCCGACGTCGTCCCAGGTCACGCCCATCGCTTCCGGCCGGATGTCGACGCCGGCCCGGGCGATCGCTGCGGCCATGGTCTCGGGCTCGTTCTCCTGGAGGACGCTTCCCGCGACGATGCCGAGCCCAACCGGCTGGCCATGGATGAAGTGGCGACCGGTGATCCGCTCGAGGTTGTAGAAGACGAAGTGGTCGACACCTTCGATGTGGCGAGGATTCCAGCCGGAGTCGTGGAACGTCGTCCCACCCCAGCGGTGGGCGTTGACGATGGCGCGGATCCCGGTCTCGTTGCCTTCCCGGATGTCGTCGAGGGCATCCATCACGGACGCCATCACGGCCGCAGCGTCGTCGACGAGCGCCGCGTCGTACGGCCAACGCGGCTCGGTCCGGCCGAGGCGGTCGGCGAGCTGCCAGTCGAAGCGGGCCGTGTGGTAGCAGAGGATGTCGCCGATCCCCGAGCGGTTGAGGCCCGCTGGCGCCGACGCGACCACATCGAAGTCGATGTACACGGCTTCCGGCACCGCCCAGCCGAGATACCGGACGCGTCCGTGATCGCGGACGCCCGACCGGTGACCGTATGGCGCGTTGACGGTCGTCGCGGTCGGAACCTGGAACAGCGGCAGCCGGCGGGTCCACGCGAGGAACTTCGCGACATCGAGGGCCTGGCCGCCGCCGAGCCCGATGATCGACCCCGCCCGCGGCAGCATCGGCTCCAGGGCGACCAGCTCGTCGAGCTCGAGCGTCTCGACGAGGTGGACACCGGCCAGGTCGCGGCCGCTCAGCTGTGATTCGAATCGCGGCCAGAGATCGGCCATCGTCACGACGAGATACGGCCGATGGGCGAACGCCGGCAGCTCGGCGACGAGCCCCCGGCCGAAGACGGTCCGGAACCCGCCCGCGGGAAACGTCCGCCCCGCGGTCACGAGATCGCGGCCTCGGCCGATGGTTCTGCCTCGTCGGTAGCCGCCGGACGATCGGCCGCGCCCGGGATCACGGTCAGCTCGCCGAACTCGAGCCGGACGGTGCGCACGCCGTCGGCGAGCGTCAGCCGCCGCCCACCGCCGACGTCGACGCGGATCGGGCGATCGCCCACGCGGACGCGGAGCTGGACCGTCGGGCCCTCGAAGATCACCCGTTCGACGTCCGCCTGGACGACGTTCGGCAGCGTCGGCGCGGCGCCGTCGTCGAGGACGTGGATGTCCTCCGGCCGGAGGTAGGCAACCACCCGGTCGCCGACACCGACGGAGCTCCGCGCGGTGCCGCGGAGCCGCAGATCGTCGGCCGCCATCGTGACGCCAACCGCCGGCGCGTCGGCTGCGACGCCGCCGAGGTCGGTCGACGGCGCCGAACCGTCGATGGACTCGACGACGCCCGGGAGGACGTTGTTCGCGCCGATGAACTCGGCGACGAACGGCGTCCGGGGCGCAAGGTAGATGTCCATCTGCGTGCCGATCTGCTCGACGCGTCCGTTGTTCATCACCACGATCCGATCCGAGATCGCGAACGCCTCGGACTGGTCGTGGGTCACGTAGATCGCGGTCTTGCCGGTCCGCCGCTGCAGCTCGAGGATCGCGTACTTCAGCGTGTCGCGAAGGTTCTTGTCGAGCGCGGACAGCGGCTCGTCGAACAGGAGCACGCGGGGATCCGTCGCGAGCACCCGAGCCAACGCGATCCGCTGCTGCTGGCCGCCGGACAGCTGAGCCGGCATCCGCGCGCCGTAGTCGGCCAGCCCGACCATCGCCAGCATCTGGGCGACCCGGTCCTTGATCTCGGCCTTCGATCGGCCCTTCACGGACAGCCCGAACGCCACGTTGTCCGAGACCGTGAGGTGCGGGAACAGGGCCGGCGTCTGGAAGACGAACCCGATGTTCCGCTTCCGGGGCTGGACGTACGTGACGTCCTGGTCGTCGAACCAGATGCGGCCGGCGGACGGCTCGACCAGCCCGGCAACCATCCGGAGGGTCGTCGTCTTGCCGCATCCCGACGGGCCCAGGAGGGTGACGAACTCGCCGTCGGCCACGTCGAGGTCGAGCTCGTGCACCGCGACCGTCGAGCCGTAGTGCTTCGCGATGGACTCCAGCCGGACGGTCGACATCAGAGGATGTAGGTGCCCTTGAGATGGCGCGTCCCGAAGACCCGGAAGAACAGGACCACCGCGAGGAACGACACGATCTGCATCGTGACCGCGAGCGCCGCGGTGGTCGGGGCGAGGCCGGCCGTCCGGATCTGGTTGAACACCCGGAGCGGCGCCGTCGTCAGGCCCGGCGGATGGACGAAGAGCGTCACCAGGTACTCGTTGAACACGATGATGAACGACAGGAGCAGGCCCGCGGAGATGCCGGGTCCGATCAGCGGGAAGACGATCTTCCGGTACGTCTGCCAGCTCGAGGCGCCGAGACACGAGGCGGCCTCCTCGAAGACGATCGGAAGGTCCTTCATCGCCACGACGACCGGGGTGAGCATCAGCGGGAACGTCCCGACGGTCATCGCGAACACCAGACCCCACATCGACGTGGTCAGGTGGTACGTGAAGTTGTAGGTGAGCACGAGCGAGATCCCGATGACCGCACCCGGCACGTAGAGGGGCAGCGTCAGCAATGAGAAGAGCACCCGCTTGCCCGGGAACGACTTGCGGACGATCGCGTACCCCGCCGGCAGACTGATCACCAGGTTGAGCACGAGGGTCAGCGCGGAGATCTTCAGGCTCCAGAGCAGGTTGTCGCCGAAGGTGTTGAGGACGTAGCCGTAGTTGTCGAAGCCGGGGTTCGCGCCCGGCCCCGTCAACGAGTAGCCGAGCAGGGCGAAGAAGGGCAGGACGAACAGGATGAGGATGAACCAGATGTAGCCATGCGCCAGCAGCCCGCGGGTCCGGCTCGCCCGGAACAGCGGCGGTCGTGCCCGGGCGGCTGTGCGCTGCCGGGCGCCCGCGGCGACGGCGGTCACGCGACGAGCGCCCCGCGCGAGTAGCGCAGCGACAGGTACGAGACGACGAACGCCACGAGCAGCAGCACACAGCCCATCGCCGTGGAGAGCCCGTAGTCCGTCTGAACGACGCCGCGTTGGTAGACGGTCCAGGCGAGGGCTCGTTGCTCGTTTGCCGACCCCAGCAGCAGCGGCTCCGCGAACGTCCCGATGCTCCAGCCGAACACCGTCAGCATCCCGGCGACCGTGCCAGCCCGGGTCAGCGGCAGGATGATCCGGCGGAACGTCTGCCAGGGCCGCGCCCCGAGGCACGCGGCCGCCTCCTCGAGCTGCGGATCGACGTTGCCGAGCGCGGTCCCGATGTTCAGGACCATGAACG
>JBPYEM010000139.1:0-2546 GCA_051985205.1 Candidatus Limnocylindrales bacterium
CCCGGCCTTCGGGATCGGGGGTTCAGCGTCATCGGGATCGGATCGGACGCGGCCCTCGTCGTCGAAGGCGCCCGACGCTCGCTGGCTGCCGTCCGCGGCTGAAGGAGGCGCGAGCCGGGCAGACCGCCCGACGCCGGGGAGACCGCCGCGACGCCGGTCTAGCCCGGACCCCCCTCGACGAACGACCGCGGTGCGACCGCGCCGTCCAGCGGCGCCGCCGGTTCGGCTGAGCCCGCAGCCCGCTCGCCGGTCTGGGCGATGATCACGCCGAGGAGGATCAGCCCCGCACCCACGAGCTGGATCGGTGCGAGGACGTCGTTGAGCACGAGGGCCGCCAGCGTCACGATGACCAACGGCTCGATCGTGCTGATCAGGGCCGCCTGGGCGGCCCCGATCCGGCGGGCGCCGGCGTAGAAGGTCTGGATCGCGATGAACGTGCTGGTGAACCCGATCGCGATCAGCAACGGCCAGGCCGTCCCGGGGATGGCGGACGGCGCGAGCGGCCGGCCGGTCAGGACGGCACCGCCGACGAAGACGACGGCGGCCGCCGTGATCATCAGCGTGGTCGTCGCAGCGGCATCGTCGGCACCGTCGTCCGGGGTTGCCTCGATCGCGAGGCGATCCGAGCGCTCGCCGGCCAGACGGGCGGAGAGGATGATCCAGCCGGCGTAGATGATCGGCGACGCGAGGACGAGCAGGATCCCACCGAGCGCCGGCGGCGGCGACAGCTGGATGCCGCCGAGGGCGAGGACGCCGCCGACGATCGCGACCCCGAGCGCGATCCAGGGCCGACGCCCGGACAGCCGCGTCGCGAAGCGGATCGACAGGACGGCGACGATCACCGGGTAGACGTAGACCAGGACCCCGGCAAGCGACGCGGGCACGGACTCGAGCCCGGCGTAGTACGTGCCGGCGTTGCCCGAATACCAGACGCCAAGGCCGAACGCGATCAGGCCGGAGCGCCTGCCGAGGCGCCCGACCGCGGCGCGTCGACGCGGCGACACGGCGACCCAGATCCAGGCCAGGCCCGCCCCGATGGCGAACCGCCACGAGAGGAGCTGGAGCCAGTCGAGCCCGGCGGCGTAGACGGGTTTCGAGATGATGGTGCCCGAGCCGAAGGCCGCCGCGGACACGGCGACCAGGAGGATCCCGAGCGCGCGGCCACGATCCACCGGCCGAGGCTATCAGCCGGCCGGCAGTCGCTTGGACTGGTCTCGAAGCGTGGACTCGCGGCGGCCGATGACGACGCGGGGTGAGGGTGTCCGGGCCTCAGCCGGCGTTCGGCGGCCCCGCGTTCGGCGGCCCGCCGGGTCGACGTTCTGCCTCCTCCTGGGCGGCTGGATCGCCGATCTCGCTCGTGGCCGCGGTCCCGCTGGTGATCACGTCGCGCTCCGCCTCGTCGACGCGGTCGTCGCGCCCGGCGTCGTCGTCGCGCGCGGTGTCGTCGCCCGGGACGTGACCGCCTTCGGTCCCCCACGGCCGGCCCAGGCCCGTGTTCGGGTCGAGCCCACGGCCCGGATCATCGAGGCCGGCACGACCGGAGTCGCGGACTCGGCTCGGCGCCGTCGAGCCCGTCGGGTTGCTCGGACGATCGCTCGGCCGGTCGCTCGGCCGGTCGCTCACGTTCGCCACGTCGGAACCGGAGCTGCGCCACCCAGGCGCGAACGGCGGGCTCGGTCCGCCGGCTCGCGTCCGGGAGGCTGGATGGCGCCGGCCCGGCTCGCCCGGCTGCGCTCGGGGGAGGCGACAGCGAGGAGTCGGGTCAGCTGGTCCACCCGCGAAGGATTCCGGGTCGCGGGTATCGCGATCCCGGCTCGTCCGGGGGGAGCCTGCCAGCCGCATGACAGCACGGCCGGGCCCGTCGGACGACCTCGGGTTCGTCGGCCGGCCGCCTCCGCCTTTGTGGATACACTTGCCCGCGTGATCGACCGAACGACGCTCGACGAACAGACCGAGCGTGGCGTTGCGGCCCGTGTCCCGGCCCTTCTCGACGAGCGTCTCCTCGTCGTCGGCCGGAAGGAGCCCGTCACGGTCCAGCCCGGCACCAGCCTCGCCGATTGCCTCGCCGCGATCCGCCGGACGGGCACGGGAGACTCCGTGTTCGTGGTCTCGGACGACGGCCGCCTCCTCGGCGTCCTGACGGAGCGCGACATCTTCGCCCGGCTGGTGGGCGGCGACGTCCCGCCGATCGAGCTGAGCGAGGCCGTCGAGACGCTGATGACGACGACGCCGCATCACCTCCACCTGGAGGACAGCGTTCGCACGGCGATCGAGCTGATGCAGACCGGTCGCTACCGCAACGTGCCGCTGCTCGACGACGCGGATGTGCTCCAGGGCGTGATCCGGCCCCAGGACCTCCTCAAGTACCTCGCCGAGGCGTTCCCCGAGGAGCTCCTGAACCTGCCGCCGCGCCCCCACCAGCTGATGGACCGACCCGAAGGGGGCTGACGACCCGGTGATCCAGGTGACGACCAGGTGACGACGACTCGCGAGCTCGAGCCCCAGACGCAGGACCTCGACCGCGTCACGATCCGCTTCGCCGGCGA
>JBPYEM010000140.1:0-4464 GCA_051985205.1 Candidatus Limnocylindrales bacterium
CCCGGCCTTCCCGGATCGCCACGCACGACTCGCAGCGATCGCACGGGTCCCCGTCCTGGAGGTTCGTGCAGTTCAGGGCTTTGGCGAGGATCCGGGCGAGCGACGTCTTGCCGGTCCCCCGCGGCCCGACGAAGAGGATCCCGTGGGCAATGCGGCCGGTCCGGACGGCGTTCCGCAGCGTCTCGACGACGGCGGTCTGGCCAACGATCTCGCCGAAGGTCTGGGCACGCCATCGCCGGTAGATCGCCTGGTGAGGAGCGGGACGGACGTCGGCCGCCGCGACCGTCGCCGACGTCCGGGCAGCGTCGGTCCGGGCGGTGGGATCGGAGGCTCTCGGACTCACGGCGCTCCTGTGCGGATCGATCTCCGCCGGGATCGCCCAGCAGAGGAGGCTTTGCCGTGCACCCACCGTCGTCCTGCGTCGCCTCGCGCCTGCCTCGACGAGCGGCTCGGACCAGGCCGTTCCGCGGCACCCGACGATGGTCGCTTAGTGCTGCTTCCTTCCGGACCTGACACGGTTCGCGGTTCGTCGCTGCGCGGGACCCGATCCTCAACGTCGCTCGAAGCGGCGGCGGTTCGAGGACGCAACCCTCGGGTGGGGATTCAGCCCTGCTGGAGCGGATTGCAGGTTCAGGGCACCGCTAGTTCCCCGCCTAGCACGGCGGAACCGAGTCTAGCAGGCGGCCCTTCGCGGACGGTTCACGCGAGAGTCGATGAAGGACTCCGCCCGCCGGGCGGGCGTTCAGGCCGAGGCGACCGCCGTCGGGAGCGAGCGGGCGCGCACTTCAGACGTGCGTGCGCGAGAGCCGTCGGCGGCAAACGACCGCAGTGGCCGTCCGTGTGGCGGGCGGAGATGGCGGAGAGGGCGGGATTCGAACCCGCGACGGGTTGCCCCGAACCGCATTTCCAGTGCGGCGCCATAGTCCACTAGGCGACCTCTCCCCGGCGCGTCCCCCGGGAGAACGAAACCGACCGGCAGGGGTGCCGGCCGGTCATTCAGCGCAGGAGTGGCGGAGAGGGCGGGATTCGAACCCGCGGTGCTTTCGCACACCGCTTTTCGAGAGCGGCACCATCAACCACTCGGACACCTCTCCGCGCGAGAGGATACCAAACGCCCGTTCGGCCGCCGCCGGGACGATCGTCCCGGCGAGACCTACGCGATGGCCGTGGTGCCGGCGAGGAGCTCCATCGCTTCGTCGCGACGGATGCCGCTGACGATCTGGATGCGGCGCTTCAGCTCCGGGTGCTGGGCGAGCTGGATCACCGTTCCGGCCGCGCCCTCCTCCGCGTGTGGCAGGGCGAACACGAGGGCGGCGACGTCGCTCTCCAGGAGCGCACCGACACACATCACGCACGGTTCGATGGTCGCGAAGATCGTCGCGTCCGCGAGCCGCTCCCGGCCGAGCTTCCGGGCGGCCTCCCGCAGGGCGACGATGACGGCGTGGGCCGTCGGGTCGTTCGATTCGATCACCCGGTCGTGTGCCCGGGCGACCATCGCCTCGTCGACGACGGCGACGGCGGCGTTCGGCCGCTCCCCGGCCGCAATCGCGTTCCGAGCCTCGGCGAGCGCCTCGCCCATGAACAGCTCGTAGTTCATGCCGCGATCATACAGGCGCGGATTCGCCGGGCCGTCAGGCCGATCGCTCGAGCTCCCGACACCGGCCCGCAACCCACTCGCGATCAGGTCCGGAGGTAGGATCGCGGCGATGAGCGGAACGCGACGCATCGGGATCCTGACCGGCGGCGGCGATGTCCCCGGGCTCAACTCGGTCATCAAGTCCGTGGTCTACCGCGCGACCGAGATCGGCGACGAGGTCGTCGGGATCCGGCGAGGGTGGGAGGGGCTGACCCACCTCCGGTTCGACCCGACGCCCGACCCGAACTACATCGTTCGCCTGGATCGCAACAACACGCGGACGATCGACCGCACGGGCGGGACGTGGCTCCACACGAGCCGCACGAACCCCAAGAAGATGTCGAGAGCCGCCCTCCCGTCCTGGATGGATCCCGCCCAGGTCGACGCGATGGAGACCTCGGGCGGCGTCATCGACCTGACGCCGGTCGTCCTCGACAACATCGAGCGGCTCGGCCTCGACGTCCTCGTCACCATCGGCGGCGACGACACGCTGAGCTTCTCGCGGGTCCTCGACGACGAGGGGGTGCCGCTGATCGCGATCCCCAAGACGATGGACAACGACGTCGCCGGGACGGAGTACTGCATCGGCTTCTCGACCGCGATCACGCGGGCGAAGGAGCTGATCAACCGGCAGCGGACGACGCTCGGCAGTCACGAGCGGATCGGCGTGTTCCGGATCTTCGGCCGCGACGCCGGCTTCTCCGCCCTCTACACCGCCTACGTGACGAGCGCCCGGTGTCTCATCCCGGAAGCGCCATACGACATCGATCGTCTCGCCGACATCCTCGTCGCCGATCGGGACGCCAACCCGTCCCGCTACGCGGTCGTCGTGACGGCTGAGGGCGCGATCTGGAAGGGCGCCGCGATGCAGGACATCGGCGAGGCGGACGCGTTCGGCCATCGCCACAAGGCGAACGTGGGCGAGGTCCTCGCCGCCGAGCTGAAGGCCCGAACCGGGGTCGAGGCGGTGGCGTCCGAGCTTACCTACGACCTCCGCTCCGGCGAGCCCGACATGCTCGACGCGATGGTCGCGACCACGTTCGCGAATGTCGCGATGGACCTTCTCCGGGACGGTGTCACCGGCCGGATGATGGCGATCCAGGACGGCAAGTACGCCCACACGGAGCTGCCGCGGCCGGGGACGCCGGCCCGTCGCGTCGACGTTGCCGACATGTACAACGAGGAACGCTTCCGGCCGCGCTACGAGGGCCGCCTCGGCGATCCGATGCTCCTCGTGGGCGTCGGCGGCGGCGTTCCGGTCGGGGCTCGCTAGCTCGGCAGCCCGGAGCGGTCGCGGATTACGCGCGCGAGCGCGCTCATGTCGTCATCGGCGTGGCCGCGAGCGACGAGCTCGGTCTCGAACTCCGAGGCAAGCTCCGTCACCGGCAGGTCCGCACCAATCTCGCGGGCCATGCCGAGGGCGATCCCCAGATCCTTCCGGTGGAGCGCGACCTTGAAGCCGAGCGGATAGGCGTTCGCCCGCATCCGCTCGCTCCGGTTCGCGAGGACCCAGCTCTGGGCGGCACCGCCGCCGAGCGCGTCGACGACCTGGGCGACGTCGAGGCCGGCCTTCATCGCCAGGACGATCCCCTCGGCGACACCGAGGTAGGTGCCGGCGAGGATCACCTGGTTGACGGCCTTGACCGCCTGGCCGGCGCCGTTCGGCCCGACATGGGTGATCGTCTTGCCCATGGCCGCGAGGATCGGCCGGGCTCGCTCGACGTCCGCCTCGTCGCCGCCGCAGAAGATCGTGAGCGTCCCGTTCTGGGCGCCTTCGCTGCCGCCGGATACAGGCGCGTCGACCAGGCCGATGCCGCGCTCGCGCAGCCGGCGAGCGAAGTCCCGGGTCTCCGATGGCGAGATCGTCGAACAGTCGATGACGAGCTGACCTTCCGGCGCGCCGGTCGCCAGGCCATCGGGCCCGAAGAGGACAGCCTCGACGTCCGGTGTGTCCGAGACGCAGACGACCACGACGTCCGCGGCGCGAGCGACTTCCGCGGGCGATTCGGCCCGGGTGACGTCCAAGGCGTCGAGCTCCGGGGCGCGGCCGGGCGTGCGGTTCCAGGCTGTGACCGCAAAGCCGGCCCGGGCGAGGTTCGCGGCCATGGCCGCACCCATGGTGCCGAGCCCGAGGAAGCCGATCCGGTGGTCGCTCATCGTCCCTCCCGCCTTGGTACGCTCGCCGCATCATCGCGCATCGCGGCGCGTGAGCACCGCGAGCCTGGTGCCACCGGAGGGAGCCCGACCGTGCCGCTCGTCGCCCAGCTCGCCGCGCTCCTCGCTGCAGCGATCCACGTGTGGTTCTTCGTCCTCGAGAGCCTGCTGTTCACCAGGCCGGGCATCGCCGCGCGGTTCGGCCTCCGAACCGACGAGCAGATCGCGGCCGTCCGGCCGATGGCGTTCAACCAGGGCTTCTACAACCTCTTCCTCGCGGTCGGGATCGCCGCCGGGATCGCGCAGATCGCCGGCGGTGCGGAGGTGGCGGGCCGGTCGATCGTGATCTTCGCCTGCCTTTGCATGGTCTGGGCGGGCATCGTCCTGTTCGTCACGAGCAAGCGGTTCTTCCAGGCGGCGCTGGTCCAGCTCGTGCCGCCGCTGGTCGCGATAGTCGCGGCGTTCGCGCTGCGCTGAGGAACGGCCGACGAGACCGCGACCGTGGACGGTCAGACGTCGGTCAGACGTCCGTCAGTGGCGCATCGCTCCACCGCGCTGGGGTGACGGAATGGCGCGCCCGGCGAGACTCGAACTCACGGCCTTCAGGTCCGCAACCTGACGCTCTATCCACTGAGCTACGGGCGCATCCGTTGAACCGGCACCCTCCAAAGGAG
>JBPYEM010000141.1:0-10323 GCA_051985205.1 Candidatus Limnocylindrales bacterium
CCAGCTCGAGATCCGGCCGCGCGGCCCGACCCTTGTCCACGGCGATCTTCATGAGGCCGGCGACGGCGTCATCGAGCGTCTGGAACGGGTTGACCGGCAGGATCTTGTCCTCGACGTACTTCAGGAGGAAGCCGCCCTCGGCGTCGTCGCGGCTGTAGCCGAACGTCATCTGCGTGAGGTCGTTCGTGCCGAAGCTAAAGAATTCGGCGTGCTCGGCGATCGCGTCGGCCGTCAGTGCGCCGCGCGGGACCTCGATCATCGTCCCGAACTTGTAGTCCACGTCGACGCCGCCGGCGGCGTTGCGCACCGCCTCGGCTTCCGCCTCGAGGATCCGCCGCGTCTCGGCCAGCTCGTTCACGTGGCCGACGAGCGGGATCATGATCTTGGCGATCGGCTGGCCGCCGCTCTTCTTCACCGCGATCTCGGCATTGAGGATCGCCCGGGTCTGGATCTTCACGAAGTCCGGGATCATCAGGCCCAGGCGGCACCCCCGGAGCCCGAGCATCGGGTTCTGCTCGTGGAGGCTGCGGATCGTCGCCAGCAGCTCCTTGTCGGCGTCCGATGCGCCGCCGGCGTCCTCCTCGCGGGTGACCTTGACGAGCTGCTCCTCGAGGTTCGGCAGGAACTCGTGGAGCGGCGGATCGATCAGCCGGATGACGACGGGCAGGCCGTCCATCGCCCGGAAGATCCCCTCGAAGTCGCCCTGCTGGAGCTGCTCCAGCTTCGCCATGGCGGCATCGAACGTCGCGACGGCGTCCCCCTCGTCCGCGCTCAGGGAGCCACCCCCGGCCGCCTTCGCCTTCGCCCGCGTCGCGCGCTGGGCGACGAGGATCGCGCCGCGGACGATCTCCAGGCGCTCGCCCTCCCGGAACATGTGCTCGGTCCGGCACAGGCCGATGCCCTGCGCCCCGTACGCGCGAGCCTGGGCGGCCTCCTCCGGCTTGTCGGCGTTCGTCCAGACGCCCATCCGCCGGATCTCGTCCGCCCAACCCAGGATCGTCTGGAGCTCCGGCTGGTCCTCGAACCGCGCCTCCACGGTCGGCAGCGCGCCCTGGTACAGGGCGCCGGTGGATCCGTCGAGCGAGACCCAGTCGCCTTCCTTGAAGGTCTGGCCCGTCACCGCGCAGCGGGCGCCCTTCGACTTGTAGTCGACGAGGAGATCGCTGGAGCCGGCGACGCACGGCTTGCCGATCTGGCGGGCGACGACCGCCGCATGGGAGGTCGCGCCACCGCGGGCGGTGATGATGCCCTGGCTGACGGCCATGCCGTGGAAGTCGTCCGGCGAGGTCTCGATCCGGACGAGGATCACCTTCTCGCCGCGCTCGACCCACTCCACGGCGTCGTCGGCGTCGAACACGGCCCGGCCGACGGCGGCGCCGGGCGATGCATTGAGGCCGTTGACGATCTTCGTCGCCGCCTTCAACGCCTTCGGATCGAACGTCGCCCGGAGGAGCTGCTCGACGTGGGCAGGCTCGATCCGGCCGACGGCCTCCTCCTTGGTGATCGTGCCGTCGTTGACCATGTCGACGGCGATCCGGACGGCTGCAGCGGCCGTCCGCTTCGCCGACCGGGTCTGGAGCATGTAGAGACGGCCCTTCTCGATCGTGAACTCGAGGTCCTGGACGTCCCGGTAGTGACCCTCCAGGCGCTTGCCGATCCGCTGGAACTCGGCGTAGGCGTCCGGCAGCGCCCGCTCCATCTCGGCGATCTTCTGCGGCGTCCGGATCCCGGCGACGACGTCCTCGCCCTGGGCGTTCGTCAGGTACTCGCCGTAGAGCACGTCCTGGCCGGTGTTGGGATCCCGGGTGAAGGCGACGCCGGTGCCGGAGTCGTCGCCCATGTTCCCGAAGACCATGGTGACGACGTTGACGGCCGTCCCGAGATCGTCCGGGATCTTGTTGAACTTGCGGTAGTCGCGGGCCCGCTGGCCGAACCAGCTCGCGAAGACCGCCTTGATGGCCAGGTCGAGCTGCTCGTCCGGGTCGGTCGGGAAGTCGCGGCCGGCCTCCGCCTTCACGACCCCCTTGAAGTCGTCGACGAGCGCCTTCAGATCGTCGACGGTGAGGTCCGTGTCCTGGGCCCGCTCGCCGTGGCCGCGCTTCCGCTCGTCGAGGAGCTCGTCGAACCGCTCCGCCTTCACGTCCATGACGATCCGGCCGAACATCTGGATGAAGCGCCGATAGGCATCCCAGCCGAACCGCTCGTTGCCCGTGAGCGCGATCAGGCCCTGGAGCGTCTCCTCGTTGAGGCCGAGGTTGAGGACCGTGTCCATCATCCCCGGCATCGAGAACTTCGCCCCGGACCGGACGCTGACGAGCAGCGGGTTCTTCGGGTCGCCGAACCCCTTCCCCGAGCGGCGCTCGACCTCGGTCATCGCCTCGAGGACGTCGTCCCAGAGCCCGTCCGGGAGCCGCTCGCCGGCGGCGAAGTAGTCGTTGCAGGCCTCGGTCGTGATCGTGAACCCGGGCGGCGTCGGGAGGCCGGCGAGCGTCATCTCCGCGAGCCCGGCACCCTTGCCGCCGAGCAGGTCCTTCATCCCGCCGTTGCCTTCCGCGGTCCCGTCGCCCCACGCGTAGATGTAGCGCTTGCCGGCGCGATGGTGACGATCGGTGGATGGGACGGCTGTCGTGGCCATCGGATGCGCTCCTCGGGCTGCGAGCGCCGCCGACGACGGCGCTGGGAGATCACGTCGTTGCGTCGACAATTCTATCCGGGGAGGGCATCCCGGCCGGGTTGCGGTACGGTCGCGGCCCTCCGGTCGCCGTCCGTGGTCGCTTCCGCTGGGCTCGCGCCGAACGGAGGGCCGGGTACCATCGGGCCGAGCCAAACCAGCCGGAGCCCCGACCCGCCCTGATGACCGAGCCCCTGACCGCCCCCGCCGAGATCGAGGCCGAAGCGCCCGTCTACAACGCCCGGCTCGTCCGCCGCGAGGACGAGACGGAGTCGCTGTCCTACTTCTGGGTTCGGTTCGACGCCGAGCCGACACCGTTCGAGCCGGGCCAGTACATGACGATCGGGGTGATGGCCGGAGGGAAGATCCTGCAGCGGCCGTACTCCGTCGCTTCACCGCCGGCCGTGGCCGGCAGCGACGGCTACGAGTTCTACGTCCGGCGGGTCCAGGGCGGGACGTTCACTCCGGTCCTCTTCGACCTGCCGGTGGGCCATCGGATGCGGATGATCGGACCGAAGGGCAAGTTCACCCTGCTCCCGGACGACGAGCGGACCCACATCTTCATCTCGTCGGGCACGGGCAACGCCCCGTTCATCGCGATGATGAAGCAGCTGCTGCACGACGGCCGGCCGCGGAAGGCGATCCTCCTGAACGGCGTCTCGTACGTCGAGGAGATCGGCTACCGGGGCCTGATGGAGGACTGGCAGTCCTCGCACGATTATCCGGTGACCTTCGTGCCGACCGTCTCGCGGCCGGACGATCCCCGGAACGCCGCGTGGACGGGCCGGACCGGCCGGGTCGAGACGATCGTGGGCCCGGTGCTGGACGAGCTCGGCCTGTCGCCGGCCAACTCGATCGCCTACATCTGCGGCAACCCGGACATGATCGTTGCCGCCGAGGCGACGCTCCTGGGCCGGGGCTATCCCGAGGAGCAGGTCCACAAGGAGCTCTACTGGCCGAAGGGCAAGGAGCCGCGGGGCGCGGCGGCGGCCGATCTCGCTGCCGCGATCGACGCGGCCGAGGCGAACGCCGACCAGTAGGCGGATCGAGCCGAGCCGACGGATGACCGCCAACCCACGGACCCCCCGCCGGATCCCGGGAACGGGCCGGGTGGAGGCGTTCAGCGACGGCGTCGTGGCGATCATCATCACGCTGCTGATCTTCGAGGTGCGCCTGCCGGACGTCGGGCCGAACGCTTCGAGCGCCGACATGGTGGCGGCCTTCCTGTCGATCGCCCCGAAGATCGTGTCGTTCGCGGTGAGCTTCTTCACCGTCGCGATCTTCTGGGTGAACCATCACTCGTTCTTCGCCGGCGTCACCCATACGGACTGGAAGCTCCTCTGGGCGAACAACCTCCTGCTGTTCTTCCTCGCGATCGTGCCGTTCACGACGGCCGTCCTCGGCGATCACGTTGGCCAGCCGATCGCGGTCGCGGTGTACGCCCTGAATCTCGGTCTCGCCGGCGCGTCGTTCACGCTGATGGGCTACTACGTCCTGTTCAAGGGCCGGCTCGTCGATCCGCGCATCTCCGAGGGGGCACGCCGCATCGAGGTGAAGCGGAGCGTCCTCGGATCGGTCCTCTACCTGCTCGGGGTCCCGATCGGGCTGGTCGCACCCCTCGTCGCGGAGATGCTGTTCGTCGCGATCCCGATCGCGTTCATCGTCCCCGGGCTGTTCGGGCGGATCGGCACCGAGCTCCGCGGGTTCGGCGATCCCGTGGCCGCAACGGGCACGGACGACTAGGCGGGGTTCCGACCGCCGCCACGAGGTGCGGCGACAGGCCGGAGATCAGGCGAAGAGCACCTGCTGGCCGAAACCCGGCGCCCCTTCGAGCTCCAGCATGCGCCGCTTCGTCGCGAGGCCGCCGGGTGCCGAGAAGCCGGTGAGCTTGCCGTTCGCGCCGAGCACGCGGTGGCAGGGAACGATGATCGGGAACGGGTTCCGGGCGAGCGCCGCCCCGACGTCGCGGGCGCCTTCGGGATCCGACCGGCCGATCGACCGAGCCACCTCGCCATAGGTCGCGGTCGTCCCGGCGCCGATCCGCCGCGTCGCGGCGTAGACAGCCCGCCGGAGTGGGTCGATTCCGCGCTCGTCGAGCACGACGAAGGCGAGATCCCGCGGCTCGCCCCCGAGCACCGCGACGATCGCCTCGATGGTCTGGAGGACGTGCGCCGGGACGTCAGGCACGTCGGCGAGATGCGGCAGCCCGGCCGTTCGCGCACTCGGCAGGCGGACGCTCGCGATCCCCTCCTCCGTCCAACGGACGGCGCAGGTTCCGAGGGCGGTGTCGAAGGCAACGAGCGAGTCGGTCATCGTGTCCATCATGTCCCGGAACCCGGTCAGGACCTGTCCGGTTGCATCCGCGATGAGGCGCCGGCCGCGCTCGCCGCGCCGCGTGCGGCCACGAATCGGTCGGCCCGGAACGCGTCGATCGACCATTCGGTCGTCCCGTCGAGGACGAGGTCCGCGAGGATCGACCCGACGACCGGCGCGAACTTGAAGCCGGTGCCGGAGCAGGCCGAGGCGAACGCGACGCCCGGCGCCGCGGGATGGCGGTCGATGACGAAGATCCCGTCGGGCGTGTTCGTGTAGAGGCAGATCTCCGCGTGACGCACTGGACCGTCGGCGGCCGGCATCCGCCGGCGGATCCACGTCCGGACCCGCTCCACGTCGGCCGCCGCGACGGTCCGATCGACCGTCTCCGGATCGACGAACTCGTCCCAGTGGTGGATCGAGATCTTCAGCCCCAGCTCCGGGTCATCGGGGAGGCCGTAGAACGCGGTTCGGTCGTCCTCGATGAGCCAGACGGGCAGGCGGTCCGCGCCCACGGTCGCGAGATCGGCCGGCGGGTTCCACCACATCGGGCGCTCCCGCTCGATCCGCAGCGGCAGCCGAAGGTCCGGCACCAACCCGCCGATCCACGGACCCGCGGTCACGACCAGGTGGGCGCTCCCGACGATGGCTCCATCGGCAGCCTCGATCTCGAACCCACCACCGGCCGCGGCCCGCCAGGCAACCACGGGCCGACCGAACCGCAGGGTCGCGCCATACCGTTCCGCGACCTCGAGGAGCGCCGCCTTCGCCCGATCCGCCCGAAGGGCGCCGGCCTTCGCCTCGTGGATCGCGACCGTGTCCGGGGCGAGCTCGAAGATCGGCCACCGGGCGCGGATCTCGTCGGCGTCGAGCAGGTCGTAGGGGAGATCGTGATCCGCGACGCTCGCGAGGGCGCCGGTGAAGTAGGGGCTGGTCGGCGGTCCGCCGTACAGTCCGCCGGTCGGGGTGAGGATCGAGGTGCCCGTCTCCGCCTCGAGGGCGAGCCAGCCGTCCCACGACCCAACGGCGAGCGGGACCAGCCACGGGCGTTCGTGCGCGAGCCGGATCATCCGGGACCAGCCGCCTGACGACCCGCGCTCCTCGCCCCGCCCGAACCGTTCCAGCCCGAGGACCCGGAGGCCGCGCCGCGCGAGCTCCGCAGTCGCGGCCGAGCCGTGCACGCCGAGCCCGACGACGACGGCGTCGAACGTCTCCATCGCCCGATCCTACGTCGGGAGGCGGCGCGATGAACGCCGGCCGGACGCGCCGAGCCGAGCGATCAGTCGAGCGCGATCGTCCCGCCCGCCCGGAGCGACCGATCGTCCGGGACGCCCGACGAGGCGAGCCAGCGGTCCGCCGCGAGCCGACCGAGCTCGCCGAGCAGGACGCCGGCGTGGGTGAATCGCGTCAGCCGAAGGCCAGAGCCGGTCGTCACGGCCGCCTCAGCTCGCCCGGGCCGCGGCGAGCCGGTCGAGGATCAGCCGCTTCACGCCCTCGACCGGCACCCGATCCTGGGTCATGGAGTCGCGATCCCGCACGGTCACGGCGCCGTCCTCGAGCGACTCGACGTCGACCGTCACGCACCACGGCGTCCCGATCTCGTCCTGGCGTCGGTAGAGCTTGCCGATCGCGGCGGTGTCGTCGTAGACGGCCATCGTGTCGATCGCGAGATCGGCCCGGAGCTTGTGGCAGAGGTCGACGATCTCCGGCCGCTTCTTCAGGAGCGGCAGCACGGCGACCTTGTACGGCGCGAGATCCGGGTGGAAGCCGAGGACGACGCGGGTCTCGCCGCGCACCACCTCCTCGCGATACGCGTCGATCAGGAAGGTGAACGCCGCCCGGTCCGCGCCCGCGGCCGTCTCGACGACCCAGGGAATGAAGTGCTCCTCGGTCGCCGGGTCGAAGTACTCGAGGTTCTCGCCGCTCGCCTTCGCATGGGAGCCGAGATCGAAGTCGCCCCGGTTGTGGACGCCCTCGAGCTCCTTCCAGCCGAACGGGAAGCGGTATTCGACGTCGATCGCCTTCTTGGCGTAATGGGCCAGCTCGTCCGGGGCGTGCTCGCGGAACCGGAGTCGTTCCGGCGTGACGCCGTAGCGCTCGTACCAGGCCCGCCGGCGAGGCAGCCACTCCTCGAAGGCCGCGCTCGCGGCGTCGCCCGGCCGGACGAAGTACTGCATCTCCATCTGCTCGAACTCGCGCATCCGGAAGACGAAGTTGCCCGGGCTGATCTCGTTCCGGAACGACTTCCCGATCTGGGCGATCCCGAACGGGATCTTCTTGCGCGAGCTGCCCTGGACGTTCTTGAAGTTGACGTAGCTGCCCTGGGCCGTCTCCGGCCGGAAATAGACGACCGAGGCGTCGTCCTCGACCGGGCCCATGTGCGACGTGAACATCAGGTTGAACCGGCGCGGGGCCGACAGCGGCCCGCCGTCCACCGGGCAGCGGAGCCCGAGCCGTTCGACGACCGTCGGATCCTGGAGGTCGGTCGGGCTGAGGTGCTCCGCGCCGGGCAGCTCGTCGAGCCGGAACCGGCGGTGGTCCGTCTGGCACTCGACCAGCGGATCGCTGAAGGAGCCGACGTGGCCGGACGTCACCCAGACCTGCGGGTGCATGAGGATCCCGGCGTCGAGGCCGACGATGTCCTCGCGCTCCTGGACCATCGCCCGCCACCACGCCCGCTTGACGTTGTTCTTCAGCTCGACGCCGAGCGGGCCGTAGTCCCAGACCGCGTTGATCCCGCCGTAGATCTCGCTCGACGGGAAGACGAAGCCGCGACGCTTCGACAGGGACACGATCGTGTCGAGGCTTGCGACGGCGGGCGCGACGGCGTCGCCGTCGGGTGTCGGGGAAGCGGTCACGAGGACTCCTGTGGGCGCCGGCCGTGGCAGGGACGGACGCGGAGTGGGCTGAACGGACCGCGATCCTAGCAGGCGGTCAACGGTCCGGCAGCGCGGACCGGAGCAGACGGATCGCGGAGCCGCCCATCACCGCGGCGATCTGGTCCTGATCCAGCCCAGTGGCCAGCAGCGCTCCGGTCAGCAGGCCCATCCCGGACGCGTCGAACGGGACCGGCACGGCGCCGTCGAAGTCGGTGCCGATCGCGACGTGCTCCGCACCGACGACGCCGACGGCGTGGACGATCGAACGGGCGATCCACGAGACGTCGTCGCCGCCGCAGGCCGTCGGCCAGAAGCCGATGCCGACGACGCCGCCCGTCGCGGCAATCCCGCGCAGCTGATCGTCGGTCAGGTTCCGGGCGTTGTCGGCGACGGCGCGGACGCCCGTGTGCGACGCGACGACCGGCCGCGTCGCGATCGCGAGGACGTCGTCGATCGTCGCAGCCGAGGCGTGGGCAAGATCGACGATCAGCTGCCGCCGCTCGAGCTCGCGCACGAGGTCGCGGCCGAGGGCCGTCAGTCCGCCCTTGGCCACCCCGTGGGCGCTGCCCGAGAAGACGGTGTCGAAGAAGTGGGCGACGCCGATGATGCGGAACCCGGCCCGGTCGAGCCGCTCGACGGTTCCGATCTCACCGTCGAGCGCGTGCGCGCCCTCGATGGCGAGGAGCCCCGCGACGAGCGTCGGGTCGCCCGCGCGTCGGGCGAGGAACGCGTCGAGCGCGGAGGCGGAGCGGACGAGCGTCAGCTGGCCCTCGGACCGGCGGGCCATCGAATCCAGCCGGCCGGCCAGGTACTCGGCGCGCGCCGTGAGGCTCCGCCACGTCGCCGGCGGCCAGCCCTGGACGAGCGCGACGGTCGTCACGTCGTCGGAGCGGTCGTCGTTCCGCTCGATGTTCAGGTGCCGCGGCACCTTCGTCGCCACGGCGAAGACCTGGATGCCGACGCCACCTTCGACGAGCCGCGGCACGTCGACGTGGCCGCGGTCGGCGCGCTGCAGCAGGTCGCGGCCCCAGAGCAGCGAATCGGCATGCAGGTCGACGACGATCAGGCGTTCATGGAGGTCGGCGACAGCGGGTGACAGGTCATAGGGTCCCTGCTCGCTGACCCCGTTCATCCGCCGCTCCGTCCGCGCGGACAGGCGTTCTCCGACCGCTCGACGGGCGATTCCTCCGCCGAGGGCGAGGCCCGTCCCGGCGATCGCCGCGACGGCAACGGATCGGCGGCGAGGTCTCACCCGGCGACCGGATCCGCCGGCGCGGGTGACCGGAGCTGGTCGCGCGGCGGCTCATCCGGACGCGTGCCGGCGCCGTCGTTCGCCTCACCGGCGTCCGGGTCCACGTCGGACTCCTCCGCGACGCCGCCGATGTCGGTCAGCCCGTCGATCGGCGCGCCGGTGTACGCGGCGGCCTGGAGCGTGAACAGCCGGGCATACCGGCCACCAAGGGCCATCAGCTCGTCGTGGCTCCCCTCCTCGACCAGCGCGCCGTGCTCGAGGAAGAGGATCCGGTCGGCCTGACGAACGGTCGAGAAGCGATGCGAGATGTAGATCGCGGTCCGGCCGGCGGCGAGCCGTCGCAGCCGGGCGAAGAGCTCGAACTCCGCCTGGGCGTCCAGCGCCGACGTCGGCTCGTCCAGGACGAGGATCCGCGCGTCGCGCATGAACGCTCGGCCCAGCGCGATCTTCTGCCACTCGCCGCCGGACAGCTCGACCCCGCCGTCGAACCACTTGCCGAGCGGCGTGTCCCAGCCGTCGGGCAGCCGGCCGAGCAGGCTGTCGGCACCGCCCTTCGCCGCTGCCTCCTCGACGGCTCCGCGATCCTCGATCCGCTCCAGCTCACCGAGCCCGATGTTCTCGGCGGCCGTCGCCTGGTACGTCACGTAGTCCTGGAACATCCCGCCGATCAGGCGTCGGACGGCGGCCGGATCGAGCTCCCGGAGGTCCGTGCCGTCGAGGAGGATCCGGCCCTCCGTGGGGTCGTACAGCCGGGTCAGGAGCTTGATGAGGGTCGACTTGCCCGCGCCGTTCCGCCCGACGATCGCCACGGTCTCGCCCGGGGCGATTCGGAGCGAGACGTCGTGGAGCGCCTCCCGGCCGCTGCCCGGGTAGCGGAACGTGACGCCGTCGAAGACGACCTCGCCACGCGTCGACGACGGCAGCGGGGCGGCGGCCATCAATGCGCTCGCGCTCTCGGGCGCGTCGATCCCGAGCGGCGTCCGGAGCAGGTCGAACAGGTCGTTGAGGTAGAGCTGGTTCTCGTACATCGAGCTGAACCCGCTCAGGATCCCCTGGACCGAGGTCTGGACCGACGCTGCGGCCTGCGTGAACAGCGTCAGGTCGCCGAGGGTGAGCCGCCCGGCGATTGCCTGGAAGGCGACGTAGAGGTACGTCAGCGAACCGACGAGCGTGGTGATCGTGCTCCAGCCGAACCCGACGAAGTAGCG
>JBPYEM010000142.1:0-7360 GCA_051985205.1 Candidatus Limnocylindrales bacterium
AGCCGAGATCTTCGGCTTCCTCGGTCCGAACGGAGCCGGCAAGTCGACGACGATCCGGCTTCTCCTCGGCTATCTCCATCCGACCTCCGGATCGGGCACGGTGTTCGGTCTCGACGTCGTCCGCGACTGCGTCGAGATCCGGCGGCGAGTCGGCTACCTGCCGGGCGGCATCGCGCTCTACGACGGGCTGACCGGCGAGCGGCTCCTCGACTATCTGGGGGCGCTCACCGGGCGGCCGCCCACCCGCCGGACGGAGCTGCTCGACCGGCTCGAGCTCTCGTCCCGGACGCTCAGGCGTCCCGTCCGCGACTACTCGCGCGGCATGCGCCAGAAGATCGGTATCATCCAAGCGCTCCAGCACGACCCGGAGCTCGCGATCCTCGATGAGCCGACCGAAGGCCTCGACCCGCTGATGCAGCGAGCGTTCTACGAGATCCTCGAGGATCTGCGCGCCGCCGGTCGGACGATCTTCTTCTCGTCGCACGTCCTGCCCGAGGTCGAGCGGGTCTGTGACCGGGTCGCCATCGTCCGGCGCGGCCGGCTCGTCGCGCTCGAGGATGTCGCCCGCCTGCTCGAGCGACGGAAGCGCAACGTCGAGATGCGGCTGGCCGACGGCGACGCCATCCGGCTGGACGGCGTTCCGGGCGTCAGCTCGCTCGGGCGGACGGCCGATGGCCGGCTGACGTGCCAGCTCGAGGGCGACGTCGGGCCATTCCTCGCAGCGCTCGCCGGCCATCGCGTCGTCGACCTGACCATCGAGCCGGCCCACCTCGAGGAGGCGTTCCTGGAGCTGTACCAGGACGCGGAGCCGGAGGCGGGCAACGGCGCCGCTCAGCCCTCGACCGCGACGCCGGCGTCCGGGACGGCATCGTGAGCGGGGTGCTCTTCGGTCATCTCTGGCGATCCCAGCGGACGAAGCTCGCCATCGTGTGCCTGGCGCTCGGTGCGTGGAATGCCGTCCTGCCCGTGATCTATCAGTCGTTCGGCAAGCAGATGCAGGCGCTCATCGACTCCGGTGTGATCCCGAAGCAGTTCACGACCTTCGGTGGCGGGGACGTCTTCAGCCTCAGCGGAGCGATTGCCCTGGGCTATGTCCACCCGATCTCAATCATCCTGGTCTCGATGTTCGCGATCGGCTTCGCGACCGCCGCGGTCGCCGGCGAGCGCCAACGCGGCACGCTCGAGGTCCTGCTGGCGCGACCCCTGTCCCGCCGCCGGATCTACCTGACCGAGCTGATCGCGGTCCTGGTCTTCATCGGCCTTGCGCTGGTCACGGCATCGATCGGGACGGCGATCGGGGCGGCCGCCGCCGGCGTCGTCGATCAGCTCCGCCTCGACCGGCTGCCGATCCTCTGGGCGAACGGGATGCTGCTCTGGGGCGGCATCGCCGGGATCGGCCTGGCGGCTTCCGTTTCGTTCGACCGGCTGACGCCTGCCCTCGGCGTGACGATGGCGATCGTCGTCGTCAGCTACTTCCTGGAGATCCTCGGCTCGCTCTGGCCGGACGCGGCCGGTCTCCAGCCGTACTCGCTCTTCCACTACCTCGCCGCCCGCGACGACCTCAACGGGACCGTGAGCGGGGCCGGGCTCGGCCTCCTTGCCGCCGTCCTCGTGGCGGCGATCGTCTGGGCGCTCGTCGTCTTCCCGCGCCGGGACCTTGCCGCGCCCAGCTGACGTCAGAGTCGCCGACGCGCCGCCTCCACCGCGCGGTCGCACCACTCGGCGAGGTCCTCGGCGCCCGCCGCGCCGGACCCGAGCGTCGCTCCGGCTTCCGCGTCGAGCCCCTTGCGCCAGCCACGCAGCAGCAACCCGACGATCCACGCCAGATCGAGCTGCGCCGCCCAATCCCGCACCACGTGATCGCCGTCCATCGTCCCGATCTCATCGACGGTTCGGCCGAGATGCCAGTCCAGCGAAGTCCGGTACCGCGCGAGCACCGGATCGGCCCGCTCGGGCAGCGCCGCACTGTTCGTCACCAGGAACCAGCCGAGCTCGACGGCGATCGGCGCACGGAGCGTCATCTGCCAATCGATGAACCGGACGTCCTCGGGACCGGGCCCGACGGCTGCGTTCGCGAGCTTGAGATCACCATGGAGCCCGGTGACTGGCAGCCGCTCCAGGGCCGCGACGAGCGGGAGCGGGTCGGCCGACAGCGCGGCAATGAGGTCGACGGCCGCGGGCGGCGCCGCCCGGTCGAACGCGTCCCAACCGGCCAGCAGCTTCCCGGCCGACTCGATGCCGGCCGGGATGGCGCGGCCGAGGTGTCGGGCGCAGGCCGGCCGCGAGGTGAGCGTCAATCGCTCCGGGAGCGGGCACCAGGGGAACGGTCGGCGGTCGCCGGCTGCCGGGTCGATCGAGGTCCACCACGGTGTCGCGTGCAGCCACGCCAGGCGGTCGAGGACGCGCTCGAGGACGTCGATGGCGACCTGGGCCCGGTCATGGCTCGGGCGTTCCCACGCGAGCAGCTCCGCGGACAGGTCCGGCATCACGATCGCGGCGCGGCCGCGGTCGTCTGCCGCGCCGAGGTAGGGAATCACGCTGGTCACGTCGTGACGAAGCGGGGCACTGCTCGCGAGGCATGCCTCGCGGCTGTCGACGTCGCGGGTCTCGGCCGCGATCCAGTCGATGACCGGCGACGTCCGCTTGATCACGAACCGTTGGGGCTGCGACCCGGGCAGCTCGACCATCGAGAACGTGGCGCCGGACCAGCCATCCGTCGGGAACGGCCGCTCCTCCAGTCCGGCCAGCCCGAGCTCTTCGAGCAGGTCGGGCAGCGACCGGAGTCGCCAGTCCCTGCCCGCTGGGACCGGCCAGGCCGGCGTCACGCCGCGTCCGTCACCGCTCGTCGACGAAGTGGACGACGGAGCCCGGGCAGTTGCGCGTGATGACGACCACGAGTGGCTCCGTCGGGGAGGCGTTCTCCTCGACATGGATCTCGCCGGCCGGGATGTACACGAAGTCCCCGGGCCCGGCGTCGAAGGTCTCCTCGACGCCCGTCGGGCCGAACGTGTACCGAGCCCATCCGCTTGCGATCCAGATCGAGGTCTCGCACCCACCGTGGTGATGGATGCGGGTCCTCGCGCCCGGCGCCGTCGTGACGACGGCGGAGTAGAGGCCTGCCGAGGCGACGGTCTCGGCGCTGATCGCGATCGACCGCTCCATGTCGGACGTCTGGCCGGCCGACGTCGAGCGTTCGTGCGGGCGGACACGGGTCGCCACCGTCAGACGACGTCCGGATCACGCGCCCAGGAGACCCGCCAGACGCGCCACAGCGCCGATGGGTCGGACAGGGGATCGCCGTGGACGAGCACGAGGTCGGCCGGCCCGTCGTCGCGCAGCACGCCCGCATCGGGTTCGCCGAGCAGCTCGCCGCCACGCCATGTCGCCGCCGCAAGCGCCTCCCACGGCTCGACCCCCGCGGCGACGAGCGACTCGACCTCCCACGCCAGCTGGTTCGCCCGGAGTGAGCCACCGCCGAAATCCGTCCCGGTCGCGATCCGGACGCCGGCCCGGCGGGCAGCCGCGACGGACGCCTCCGCGTTCTCCCGACGCGTCGTCATCATCGGGTTCTTCGCGCCGCCGGCGAACCGCTCGATCGTCGTCGTCGCCCCGAAGGTCGCCCACGATCGGAAGACCGCCAGGGTCGACACGAGGAACGTCCCGCGGCGGGCCATCTCCGCCGCGACGTCGTCGTCGAGCTCGAAGCCGTGCTCGATCGCATCGACGCCGCCGCCGACGCCCTTCCGGGCACCGTCGATCCGGCCGCTATGGGCGGTGACCCGGGCGCCGCGCTCGTGGACGGCATCGACGACGCGGGCGATCTCCGAGGCCGACCAGGGGCAGACCGTCGGATCGCCGCCGTCCAGGTAGAGCTTAATGAAATCCGCGCCGTCGTCGAGCTGGCGGATCGCCGCGGTGAGCAGCTCATCGGCGTTCGCGACCTCGACGCCACCGGCGCCGAGCGAGTCGGGGCCGCCCAGCCACGTGCCGGCCGCGCGGATGTGCGGCCAGCCGGCGCGGCCCCGAGCCCGATCCCGGACGCCGAGGCTCAGCGCCCGGTCCCGGCCGTCCACCGGGTCGACGCCCGGAGCCGCACCGACGTCGCGCGCCCAGCGGACCCCCGCGCTCGTCAGCAAGGCGGCGTTCCGGGCGGCCGTCGCGACGGCGGTTGCGGGAGCGTCGGCGATCCGGTCGATCCAGTGCGAACCACCCGGCAAGGTGAGATGGCTGTGGGCGTCGACCATCCCCGGGACGATCGTGGCGCCGCCGGCATCGACGACCTCCAGGCCGTCCTCGGGGCCGGGATCCTCCTCGGAATCGGTCGGCCGGATCCAGGCGATTCGATCGCCCTCGACGAGCACGGACATCCCCAGCCGGAGACTCCCACTCCGGCCGTCGGCAAGCGCAGCGTCACGGTAGAGGACCCGCGGCGGACGTCCGGCCAGGAGCTCTGCGGCGAGGTCGGTCATCGGTCGAGCGAGCCTAGCACCGGGCCGGAATGGCCGGGCTACGATCGCCGGATGCCGGTCCCCGTCGCGATCGACCGCCTGCCGCGCTTCCGCCTGCTCGACGGCCCGTCACCGCTCGCCCGTCTGGACCCGTTCTCGGCGGCGCTGGGCAACCGGGCGGACGTCTGGATCAAGCGGGAAGACCTCCTGCCGCTCGCGTTCGGCGGGAACAAGCTCCGGAACCTGGAGTTCCTCGTCGGCGCAGCGCTGGCCGAAGGTGCGGACACGCTCATCACGTCCGGCCGTCGCTGGTCGAACCACTGCCGGCTCACCGCGGCGGCCGGCGCCCGTGCCGGGCTCGAGGTCCATCTCGTCGTCACCGGTCCACCGCTCCCGGGCGAGCCGACCGCCAACGTTCGGCTCGACGAGCTGCTGGGTGCCACGGTCCATCACACCGCCACCGCCGATCGCGAGGAGCGTGCCGCCACGGTCGACCGCGTGGCGGCGGGCCTTCGGGCCGCCGGACGTCGGCCGTTCGTGGTCGGCGTCGGTGGCTCCGGCCCGGTCGGGGCCGCAGGCCAGGTGCTCGCCGGTCTCGAGGTCGTGGACCAGCTCACGGCTGCCGGGATCCGCGAGGCGACGGTCATCCTGCCGTCGGCGACAGGTGGGACGCAGGCCGGGCTGCTGGCTGCGCTGGCGCTCGCCGCGCCGCCGCCGTGGCCGGTCGTCGGCGTCGCCGTGTCGGCTCCCAGCCTCGAGCTTCGCCCGGCGATCGCCGGCCTGCTCGATGGGCTCGGCCCGCTCACGGGCGTTCGCCCCGCCGATGAGGCGATCCTCCTCGACGACGACCACCTCGGCGATGGCTACGGCCGGTCCTCGCGCGCGGCGGACGACGCGACTCGGCTGCTCGCCCGGACGGAGGGGATCCTCGTGGACCCGATCTACACGGCGAAGGCCCTCGCCGGCCTGATCGCCCGGGTCCGCGACGGGCGGCTGACCGGACCGGTCGTGTTCTGGCACGCCGGCGGCACGCCCGGCCTGTTCGAACGGCTCGACTGACCCATCGCTCTGCCCGGCGCACGACAAGGAACGACCCCGGGCGGTCGGCCCGGGGTCGTCCGTCGCGGAGCGACCGTCGCCGTCTACTTCGCGACGATCGTTCCCGTCATGTCGTGGTGCACGTCACAGCGGAAGAAGTACGTCCCGGCCGCGAGTGCCGGGATGATCTGGTCCGCCTTGGCCGACGTGATGATCTGCCCCACCGACAGCGGCTTGGACGCGCTGCTGTCCGTGTAGATCGCGAGGTTGTGCGGCGCGGAATCCTCGTTGTCGAAGTGGATCGTGACGTTGGATCCGGCCTTGACCTCGAGCGACGAGCTCTGGAACTTCAGGTCCTTGGCGACGATCGTCGGTCCGTCCGCGACGGGCCCCGACGGGACCGGCGGCGTCGACGCCCCGGCGGACGAGCACGCCGCGCCGATCGCGGCGACGGCGACGAGGGCGAAGGTGGCGATGAGGCGCTTCATGTCTGGCAGCTCCGTGATGCGACGGGAGGAAGGTGACGGGCCGGTTCGTGGGGAGTTCGATCGGGCCCGAGGGTCGCGGGCTACGCGCCGGCCCCGCTCGTCGCCGGCCGGCGGCCGAGCTTCGAGGCAAGGAGCGCGACCTCGCTCTTGACGACCTTGACGGGGTTGCCGTCCATCCGGGCGAAGTCGATCGCCAGGAGGGTGATCAGCGTGACCTCGATCGCCTTGGCGATGTAGGCCGTCGTGTAGTACGGGCCCTGGACCGCCCAGGCGACGATCGCCGTCGCCGCGTAGCCCATCAGGCCGAGGCGGATGAACCAGCGGAACCGGCTCGCGATGGCAAGCGGGATCACGATGGCGACCGCGGCGACGAGATAGCCGAGCGCGTTCAGGGTGAAGAGCAGACCGCCCAGGGTGGAGTGGATGTAGGCGGTGCCGAGGACGAGACCGACGATCGCGATCCGGATGACCACGTCGAGCGGGCGCAGGCTGCTGCGAGGGTTCATGGTGTTCGCGGTACCTCTGAGATGGAGGGTGGTGGGTCGCGGGCCGCCGGGTTCGTCGGCGTGGTCGCATCGTCACGCGGCGTCCTCCAGCGGGCCGTCGGCGGTGGTCGACATCGATGGCACGACGATGGCCGCGGACCGTCCTCGACGAATAGCACCGCTTCGGGCCGTCCGGTGTCGACGTCCAGAGGCGACAAATGACGTAGGCATCCTCGCCGGTGGTCGATCGTGAGCCGCCGGAGGGGTCGGCTATCCTCCCGCCGTGGCCACGACCCGTCCGCGCCGCACGCGTCGCGACGGCGGCACGACCGTCACGTCGACGCCGGCCGCCTCGACGCCGGCTGCTCCGGCGCGGGCGCGGGCACGGAAGCGGCCGGTCCGCGATGGCGACGCTCTCGCGGACCTCGACCGCCTCGTCACGCCGGAGAACCGGGCGATCCTCCACCACGCGCTCGAAGAGGCCGCCCGCCTCCTCCGGAGTGACGGTGCGATCGCGTACCTCCTCGACCCGGACACGGGCGTCCTTCGGTTCGCCGACGATGCGGGGATCACCGAGAGCCGCCGGCGCCTCTGGGTGAGGACGCTCCGCGTCGAGCCCGGCGCCGGGCTGTTCGGCCGGTCGGTCACCGAACGGCAGCTCCTCCACACGGACGACTACCCCAACGATCCCGGCTTCGTCCACTTCGAGGGCGCGGACCGCCTGGTCCGGACGCTGAAGATCCGCTCGTTCGTCGTCGCGCCGCTGATCGCCGGCGACCGGGTCTTCGGCGCGATGGGCACGTACTCGTCCCGCGTGCGGGCGTTCAACGATCACGACCAGGCGCTCGTCAAGGCGCTCGTGGACCACGCGGCTCTCGCCCTTGCCAATGCCGAGCTCATC
>JBPYEM010000143.1:0-2805 GCA_051985205.1 Candidatus Limnocylindrales bacterium
CGGTCGAGGTCGCGGAGGCGGTGCGAGCCCAGGTCGCGCAGAGTCACGCCGCCGCCGAGCCGCTCCCCGGCGAGCGTCGCGGCGATCGCCGAGGCGAGGATCTGGCCGCCGTGGCCGATCGCGAGGATCCGGGCCGACCGGTTCAGCGCCGGGCCGAAGTAGTCGCCGCCGCGAAGCTCCGCGGTGCCGGAGTGGATCGCCATCCGGACGCGGAGCGGGCCGATCTCGCCCCAGCTCGCGTCCCGCAGCGCTCGCTGCCCGTCGAGCGCCGCGGTCACGGCCTCGTCGGGATCGGCGAAGACGGCAAGGAGGCCGTCGCCCGTCGTCTTGATCACGGTGCCGGCGTGACCCTCGACGACGGAGCGGAGCAGCGCATCGTGGAGCGCGAGGGCGTCGGCCATCGCGGCGGCGTGCTCCTCCCACAGCCGCGTGCTCCCCTCGATGTCCGTGATCAGGAACGACGACAGCGGTGCCGTCGTCGTCGAGAGCGGCGTCGGAGGCGACGACGCCGACGCGGCCGGGAGCGGCGATTCGAGCATGTCCGTCAGGCGGGGCGGCGGTGCCGCTCGACGAACCGGCCGATCCGTCCCAGCGCTTCCTCGAGCCCCTCGTACGAGGTCGCGTAGCACGCGCGGACGTGGCCCTCGCCGGACGGTCCGAACGCCGACCCGGGGATGACGGCGACCCGTTCCTCCTGGAGGAGGCCCTGGGCGAACGCCTCGGACGTCAGTCCGGTCGCCGAGCTGACTTCGGGGAAGGCATAGAACGCCCCCCGCGGCTCGAACGTCCGGAGCCCGAGCCCGTTGAGGCCGTCGACGACGAGCCGTCGCCGGCGGTCGTACTCGGCGAGCATGCGCTCGACATCCGCCTCGCCGCCCACCAGCGCCTCGAGCGCGGCGTCCTGGGCCGTCGTCGGCGCGGACATGATCCCGTACTGGTGGACCTTCACGATTCCCTCGAGGATGGCCGCCGGCGCAGCCAGGTAGCCGACCCGCCAGCCGGTCATCGCATACGCCTTCGAGAAGCCGCCCATCAGGATCGTCCGATCGCGCATCCCGGGGAGCGCGCTGAACGCGCGATGGCGGTACGAGCCGTACGCCAGCCGGTCGTAGATCTCGTCGCTGTAGACGAGCAGGTCGTGGCGACGGACGATCTCGGCGAGCGCGTCCTGGACGTCATCCGGCAGCACGGCACCGGTCGGGTTGCAGGGATAGCCGAGGAACAGCGCCTTGGTCCGTGGCGTGATCGCCGCCTCGACGGCGGCCGGGTCGAGGGCGAAGTCGTTCTCGAGGTGGGTCGCGACGTGGCGGACGACGCCGCCGGCGAAGACGACGGCCGGGACGTAGGCCACGTACGACGGCTCGTGGAGGATCACCTCGTCGCCCGGATCGCAGGTCGCCCGGAGGGCGAGGTCGACCGCCTCCGACGCACCGACCGTGATCAGCAGCTCCGTACCCGGGTCGTAGGCAACCCCATAGCGCGCCTCGAGATGCGCAGCGAGCGCCCGCCGCAGCTCGAACGTCCCGTAGTTGCTCGTGTAGTGGGTCCGGCCGTCGCGGAGCGAGCGGATGCCCGCCGCGACGATCCGCTCCGGCGTGTCGAAGTCCGGCTCGCCGACGCCGAGACTGATCACGTCGTCCATCGTGGCGAGGATGTCGAAGAACCGACGGATGCCCGACGGTGGCACCGCCCGAACGCGCTCGGCGAGCGCACGCTCCGCGAGCGGCGGCCGACGGTCGACCAGATCGTGGGTGGCGGTCACGGCTCCAGCCTAGCGCTCCCGCGGGGTCCCGGTCAGCGGTGGATCTCCGACGAGGCGGACCCACGCGCCCGCGACGCCCGAAAGCAGGCTCCCGAACGTGCCGATGAGCAGGAGGTTCAAGCCGGGCTCGCGACCCCGGACGAGCAGGTTCCCCCGGCGAGGGCGGCACCGATCCCCGCGATGGCGAGGAACCAGTCGTGCCACGTCGCTGGATTGAGACCCGCCCTCACCGGTCGAGGCTCAGCCTCCGAGCGACGCGGCGCGCTCGGCTGGGGTCGGTTGGGCGGGGTCGGTCGTCAGGGCGAGCTGTGCCGGCTCCGCAGACCGCCACGTCGCGTCCGCGGTCAACGCCTCATACCCACGGGCGAGACGGAAGAGCGCCGGCTCCGACCACGCCGGTCCGATCAGCTGCAGCCCCACGGGCATCCCCTCGGACAGCCCGCACGGGATCGAGATGCCCGGCAGGCCGGCCATGTTCACGGGCAACGTGCACGCATCGGACAGATACATCGCCACCGGATCCGCGAGCTTGGCCCCGAACCGGAACGCGACGGACGGCGACGTCGGCGCGACAAGCGCGTCGAACCCCTGCTCGAAGAGCGTGTCGAAGTCGCGCTTGATCAGCGTCCGGACCTTCTGGGCCTTCACGTAGAACGCGTCGTAGTAGCCGGCCGACAGCGCATACGTCCCGAGCATCACCCGGCGCTTGACCTCCGGCCCGAAGCCGCGACCCCGGGTCGCGAGGTAGTCGGCGAGGACGTCGCCGGCTTCGATCCGCGGGCCGAACCGGATCCCGTCATAGCGCGCCAGGTTCGCCGACGCCTCGGCCGGAGCGACGCTGTAGTACGTCGCGAGGCCGTAGTCCGTGTGCGGAAGGCTGACCTCCTCGATCGTCGCGCCGGCACCCTCGAGACCCGCGACGGCGTCTTCGATCCGGCGCCGCGTGTCCGGCTCCATCCCCGCGACGAAGTACTCGCGCGGCAACCCGAGGCGCTTGCCGCGGAGCCCCGAGGCGGCCTCGTCGTCCGAGACGGGCAGCGCCA
>JBPYEM010000144.1:0-4760 GCA_051985205.1 Candidatus Limnocylindrales bacterium
GAGATCGGCGCGGATTCGCGGGGGCCGGCCTGATCGTCGACCGCGGCATGCGGCCGCGGGAGACACACAGCCGGAGACCACGGCCGGACCGGGCGCTGTCGTTGATATCCTCGAAGCACCGCGGATGACTCTGCATCCCGGCCAAGGAGACAGATGACGACGGAACCGGCGGCACCCATCGGAACCGCGACGAATGCCGCGGAAGACATCGGATCGATGTCCTTCGACGCCGCGTTCGAGCTGCTCCGTGCGGTCGTCGGGGAGCTCGAGGCCGGCGGTCTGTCGCTCGAGGACACGATCACCCGGACCGAACGCGCCGTCGCGCTACAGCGGCACTGCGAGCGCCTGCTGACCGACGCCGAGCTGCGGGTTCAGCAGCTGATCAACCGACCTGGTGGCGGTCTCGGCGTTCGCGACATCGCTGCCGACGAGGCGTCGGACGTTTCCGAGGGCTGACGGCAGCTCGCGAACGCGGCGACGCGGCCTCGTGAAAACGTGCGACTCCCAGCGATCACGTTTACAATCGACCTCGTCGCGCGTCGCACGTCGCGGCGCGAATCCGTCTGACGCGCGACGATGCGCCGATCGGTGACGATCGCCACCCCCCGATCCCCCGAGGAGCAGCCGCTTCCGTGACGACCCACGACGAACCCGGACCGCAGCCGATCCTGCCGACCCTGTCGGGCCCCGCGGCGCTGCGTGACCTCACCGGCGCGCAGCTCGAACAGCTGGCCGCCGAGATCCGGGACACGATCATCGGCACCGTCGCGACGACCGGCGGCCACCTCGGGAGCAGCCTCGGGGTCGTCGAGCTCACGATTGCGCTCCATCGGCTGCTGGAGTCGCCCCGCGATCGCATCGTCTGGGACACCGGCCACCAGGCCTATCCGCACAAGCTCCTGACGGGCCGCTTCGACCGCTTCCACACGCTCCGGCAGCTCGGCGGCGTGGGCGGCTTCCCCCGCCGGACCGAGTCGGAGCACGACGTCTTCGACGGGGGCCACGCGGGCACGGGGCTGTCGATCGGGCAGGGGCTCGCGAAAGCCCGCGATCTCCGGGGCGGGACGGAGCGCATCGCCGTGGTCGTCGGCGACGCCGCGATCACGAGCGGACTCAGCCTCGAGGCGCTGAACGACATCGGCCAGCGACGGACCCAGCTGCTGATCGTCCTGAACGACAACGAGATGTCGATCAGCCCGACGGTCGGTGGGCTGTCGAAGTACCTGAGCCACATCAAGCTGTCCGGAACCTGGCAATCCAGCAAGACCGCGTACGACGAGCTCGTCGGCCGGATCCCGGCCATCGGACCGACGGTCCGGGAGCTCAGCCAGCGCCTCCGGGCCTCGGTCGTGAACTTCGCGCAGCCGGGCCGGTTGTTCGAGGACCTCGGCATCACCTACATCGGCCTCGTGCCCGGCCACGACATCCGGGCCCTCCTGTCGACCTTCCAGCAGGCGCTCGAGCTACGCGGCCCCGTGATCGTCCACGTCCGCACCCAGAAGGGCCGCGGCTACCGACCGGCCGAGCGCGACCAGGTGGGCTTCCACGGTGCGGCCCTCCCACCGATGACCGTGCCGCCGAGCGCGATGAACGGCAACGGGTCGAACGGGCACGACCACCTCGGCGAGAGCGCTTCCACGCCCGCAGCGACGCCCGCCAGCGCGGCCGGCGCGCCGGCCGCTGGCGCGCCGGCACGAACGGCCCCGGCCCTCGGCATGCACGAGATGCCGACGGAGTCCATGGCGGACGACGCCGCCCCGGCCTCGGTCGCGGGCCGAGCCCCGAAGCACCCGAACTACACCGCGGTCTTCGTGAAGGAGCTGATCGTCCAGGCCCGGACGGATCGGCGGATCGTCGCGATCACGGCCGGGATGCCGACGGGGACGGGGCTGTCGACCTTCCAGGCCGAGTTCCCGGACCGGTTCATCGACGTCGGGATCGCCGAGCAGCACTCGGTCGCGCTCGCGACCGGCCTCGCGATGGGTGGCATGCGCCCCGTCGTCGCCCTCTACTCGACCTTCCTCCAGCGAGCGTTCGATCAGACCGTGCATGACGTCTGCCAGAACGACCAGCCGGTCCTGATCGCCGTGGATCGGGCCGGCCTCGTCGGCGAGGACGGCACGAGCCACCAGGGGATGTTCACGCTCCCCGCCCAGCGGCAGCTTCCGAACCTCGTGATCGCGAGCCCGAAGGACGAGCAGGAGCTTCGCTCGCTCCTGATCACGGCGCTGCGTCAGGACCGGCCGTTCGCCCTGCATTACCCGCGCGACCCGGGATTCGGTCTTGCCCCGGTCGATCCGGCGCCGATCCCGGTGGGCCGTGCCGAGATCCTTCGCGAGGGCACGGACCTGCTGTTCGTCGGGTTCGGGCCGATCGTGGCCCGCGCGCTCGAGGCGGCGGACGCGCTCGCGGATGACGGCTGGTCCGTCGGGGTGATCAACGCCCGGTTCGCCAAGCCGCTCGACGCGGACCTGATCCTCGGCGCCGCCCGGACGGCGCGCCTCGTCGTGACCTTCGAGGAGAGCGTCGTGACGGGTGGCTTCGGGGCCGGTGTCCTGGAAGCGATCGAAGCCGCCCGGCTCCAGGACGAGGCGCTGCGCTCCGTGCCAGTCAGGATCGTGGGCATTCCGGGCGATGCCTTCGTGGATCACGGCTCCGTCGCCGACCTCCGGCGCGTCCTGCGTCTCGACGCTGCCGGCCTCGCTGAGCAGGTCCGCGAGGCCGCGAGCGCCGTGGGACTCCGGCCAGGGACGCCGAGCCGAGCGTGAACCTCGGGCAGCCCGCCCCAGGGCGCTCTGCTCAGATGCCCCGTTCGGTCCGGGCAACCAGAAGGCAGGCGAGCAGCGCCACCCAGCCGATGAGGCCGCCGAGCAGGATCTCGTCGCGGCCGCCGGTGACTAGGGACAGCGTGAGAAGCACCGCGATCCCCGCGAGCGTCGCGACGATCCCCAGTGCCCGCGCCCACCTCCTGCCGAGGACGAGGCCGGCGCCGGCGGCCACGAGCACCAGTCCATAGCCGCCGATCCCGCCGGCGATCCACGCTCCGGACCCGGTCGGGCCCGTTTGGGCGGTCGTCATCGCGACGAGCAGCTGCAGTCCGACCAGCGCCCCGGAACCACCAGCGACGAGCAGCAGCACGATCGACACGACCCTGGCAACGGACCCAACGCTCATCGGCCGTCACGATACCGGCGCGAAGGCGCGGGCTTCGGAGGCCGCGGTACGATCCGCGGGGTCGCGACGGACGTCGGTCGCGGCTCGAGGAGGCGGGCGTGCGGTTGCGCGGGTTCGGGTCCGACCGAGGAGCAAGCCGATTCGAGGCGATCGCGACCTGGCTCGCGCTCTGGATCGTCGGTGGTCTCTACCTCGCCGGCTGGGCCATCCAGACGGGCGCCACGACGAACGCGACGTTCTCGCTCTATCACGTCCCCGGCTATCTGGGTCTGATCGCGCTCGCGGCCGTCGTCGCGGAGCGGATGTTCGATCGCTCGATCGGAGCGGGTCCAGCGGAACGCATCCGATCCGCCTGGACCGGTCGCACGGCCGGGGAACGCATCATCGTCGTCGGGACGCTGGTCCTCGTCGCCTTCGTCGTCACCGACGTGATCTGGACCGCCGTCCTCGGCATCGGGAACGGCCTCGACGCTCGCCAGGCGCCGACCCGTCTGCTCCTGCCCCTCGGGTTGACGCTCGTTGCGGGTGGCTGGCTCGTGGGTGCCGGCGCCGGCGGTCACCGCCTCGGCTGGTTGGGGGTCGTGTCGACAACAGCGATCCTCGGTGCGCTCGCCTTCTGGGTGGGGACCTGGCACCCGGTCTTCACGTCGTGGGCGGCCCACTCGCCGCTCCCCGTGACGGACCTGCGAACCGAGGTCTGGTCGATGGCCCCGGACGGCGCCCTCCAGACGCGGATCATTCCAGCCGGCGACGGTGAAGTGAGCGAGCCAGCCTGGTCGCCGGACGGCAAGCAGCTCGTCTACACGCGCTGGACCCTTGCGCCGGATGGCTCGCGTCTCGCCGATCTCTGGGTGGCGAACGCCGACGGAACCGGCGCCCGGCAGATCACGACCGATCCCGAGTGGGACTGGCTTCCCGCATGGTCGCCGAACGGGCAATGGATCGCGTTCACGTCCCGATCCAGGTCGGGAGCCGGCCAGTCCGCGGCCGTGGCCCAACCCGAGCCGGGCGGCGCCCCGGTCGCCGCGACCGAGTCCGGCGACTGGGCCATCTTCCTCGTCCGGCCCGACGGCACGGAGCGGCTGCAGCTGACCGAGGGCGGCCAGAGCATGGCTCCGGCGTGGTCGCCGGACGGCTCGAAGCTCGCCTACCACGGGACGCGCGACGGCAATCTCGGCATCTTCGTCGCCAACGCCGACGGGACTGACGAGCGGCGGATCACCCAGGATCCGGGCGACGACTGGTCACCTGCCTGGTCGCCGGACGGCTCGGCGCTGGCGTTCACGTCGAACCGCGCCGGGAACGACGACGTGTTCGTCATCTCCGCCACTGGTGGGCCGGCGATGCAGCTCACCAACGACCGGGCCGCGGACCAGGTGCCCGTCTGGTCGCCGGACCGGTCGAGGATCGCCTTCGTCTCGGATCGCACGGGCGACGCCGAGGTCTGGTCGATGGCGGCCAACGGGAGCGACGCTCGCAATCTCACCCAGTCACCGGGCACGGACGACGGGCGGTGGAGCGTCAACTGGTCGCCCGACGGGAAGCGCATCGCGTATGCCCGGTGGAGCCCACCGCTGGCGATCGCA
>JBPYEM010000145.1:0-2026 GCA_051985205.1 Candidatus Limnocylindrales bacterium
AGCGGCCCCGCGGACGACTGGGCGCCGGCCTGGTCTCCCGACGGAACGAAGATCGCGTTCACGCGCAACGAGGGTGGGGCGGCAGGCGAGATCTACGTCATGAACGCGGACGGCACCGACCAGGTCAACCTGACGAACGACCCGGCCGACGACTCGTCTCCGACGTGGTCTCCCGATGGGACGAAGATCGCCTTCGCCCGCTACGGCTCCAACGGGAGTGACATCTACGTCATGAATCCGGACGGGAGCGACCAGGTCGATCTCACCAACAGCGCTCTCGACGAGTACGACCCGGCCTGGTCGCCCGACGGGACGAAGATCGCGTACACGGGCGCCTCGAACGAGCTCGAGGTCTACGTCATGGATTCCGACGGCGCGAACCCGACTGACGTCACGAACGACTCCGCCTCCCTCGACTACTTGCCGACGTGGTCTCCGGACAGCGCCCGGATCGGCTATACGCGATGGACCGCCGGCGGCGGGTCGGACGTCTTTGCAATGGACGCCGACGGGTCGAACAAGGTGAACCTCACGGATCAGCCGTTGGACGACTGGGCTCCCGGCTGGGCGCCGAGCGGCGCGAAGATCGCGTACATCCACCTGCCCGAGTTCGGCGGCACCGAGATCTACGCGATGAACGCCGACGGCAGCGGGCAGGTGAACCTGACGAACGATCCCGCATACGACGGCCAACCCGACTGGTCGCCGGACAGCGGGCGGATCGCCTACACGCGAACCGAGCCCTACGACTCCCCGGATTTCGACATCGTCTCGATGAACGCCGACGGGAGCGGGGCACAGGCGGTCACGGACAACCCGGGCCAGGACACGAGCCCGACATGGTCGCGGGATGGGAGCAAGCTCGCGTTCGTCCGGGCGGGCAACTACGGCCCGCAGATCTACTCGATGAGCCCCGACGGAAGCGGGCAGGTGAACCTCACCAATGACTTCTCAGCCGGCCACTTCGACCCGACCTGGTCGCCTGACGGGTCGCGCATCGCATTCAGCCGCTACGACGAGGAGCACGACGCCAGCTCCGACATCTGGGCGATGAACACGGACGGAACCGGTCTGGTCGACCTCACGAACGACGAGCTCGACGAGGATCTCCAGCCCTCCTGGTCGCCCGACGGCACGAAAATCGCCTTCACCCGGCTCACCTTCGCCGACGGCGACCCGGAGGTCTTTGTCATGAACGCAGACGGAAGCAATCAGGTGGACGTGACGAACGACCCGTCAGGTGCCGATTTCGCTCCGTCCTGGTCGCCCGACGGTGACCGGATCGCCTTTGCCCGGTACCAGGGAACGGAGCCCGGCGAGATCTACGTCATGAACGCCGACGGCAGTGGCCAGACGAACCTCACGGACGATTCCACCTGGAACGACTCTCTCCCGAGCTGGTCGCCGGACGGGAGCCGGATCGCATTCACCAGGGCTGCCCCGTTGAGCGGCTCGTCGAGGGACATCTGGGTCATGAACTCGGACGGGAGCAATCCGACGAACGTGACGAACGATCCGGCCGACGACTACGGGCCCACGTGGTCGGCGGACAGCGCCCGGATCGCGTTCGCGAGCACGCGGGATCTCGGGCCGCCACCGCCTCCGCCGCCTCCTCCTCCGCCTCCGCCTCCGCCGCCGCCGCCGCCGCCTCCTCCGCCGCCGCCGCCGCCGCCTCCGCCTCCGCCGCCTCCTCCTCCTCCACCACCACCAACGCCGGCTCCTCCGCCGATTCGCTGCCACGTGCCGCGGGTGGTCGGCCTGCGTCTCGGCCAGGCAAAGACGCGCCTTCGCAGTGCCCGCTGCGCGACCGGGCGTGTGCGCCGTGTCCACTCGCGCCGGGTCGGCCGTGTGCTCCGGCAGAGCCCGGGCGCCGGATCGATCAAGCGCCGCGGCTATCCCGTTCAGCTCGTCGTCGGTCGCCGCTGACGCTCCGGCCGCTCGCCTAGCATGTGCTCGTGAGGACGACCTTGCTCGTGGCAGCGCTCGTCCTCCTGCTCGCGGGTAGCGGCGCCTCGGCGCAGTCGTC
>JBPYEM010000146.1:0-8519 GCA_051985205.1 Candidatus Limnocylindrales bacterium
GCTACGGGTCGGCGGCGGACGGCTGGGACATGATCCAGCCGATCGACGGTGGGTCGGGCTCCGCCCGGGCGATGAAGATGGCCCTGGAGCGGCGCGGCGTGCCGGCCGACGAGGTCGATCTGATCAACCCCCACGGGACATCGACCCCGCTTGGCGACAAGCGCGAGGCCGAGGCGATCTGGACGGTGTTCGGCGATCGGTCGGCGCGGGATCGCCACTCGCTGGCGATCAGCGGCACGAAGTCGATGACCGGCCACATGATGGGTGCCGCGGGGGCGTTCGAGGCCTTCGCGACGGTCATGTCGGTCGCAGAGCAGTGCATCCCGCCGACGATCAACTACCGCGACTTCGACCCGGATTGCGACCTGTGGGTCGTCACCGAGCCGACGCCGATGCCCGTGCGCTATGCGCTCAGCAACAACATCGGGCTCGGTGGGCATAACGGGGCGGTCATCTTCAAGAGGTATGACGGGGACTGACGCGACGTACGCAGTCGCGTCTCTACAATCGGCCGCGTGCCCGACGACCCTGCGATGACGAACCGTGCCTGAGACCGATCCTGCCCGGCGGGCCGTCGTCACCGGCCTCGGCGCCGTC
This sequence comes from Candidatus Limnocylindrales bacterium, assembly GCA_051985205.1. GTDB lineage: Bacteria > Chloroflexota > Limnocylindria > Limnocylindrales > CSP1-4 > CF-46. The sequence continues at coordinate 598 of JBPYEM010000146.1, forward strand.
ATGCCGATCGGCAACGACTTCCCGACCTACTGGCGGAACCTCGTTGCCGGCGTGACCGGGACCCGCCGGATCCGGTCCTTCGACGCGTCCGGGTTCGAGGTCCAGATCGCCGCGGAGGTCCTCGACTTCGACCCGGCGAAGGCGATGGATCCGAAGATGGCCCGTCGCATGACGCGGTTCATCCACTTCGCGATGGCGGCCGGCAAGGAGGCCGTCGCCGACAGCGGGATCGACTTCGCGGCGATGTCCGAGGACCAGCGCGACCGAGTCGGCGTCGTCGTCAACACGGGCGGCGGCGGCATCGAGGCGATCATCGACGGGACGCACGTCCACGACACGAAGGGCCCGCGGTTCGTGTCGGCCTTCGCGATCCCGGCGCTGTCCGGCTCCATGGGCGCGGCGTTGCTGTCGATGGAGTGGCACCTCACGGGCCCCGTGATGACCCAGGTCGCGGCGTGCGCGACCTCGGTGATCGCGTTCCACGACGCGCTGCGGCTCATCCGGGGCGGTGAGTGCGACGTGGTCCTCGCCGGCGGATCGGAGGCGCCGGTCGTCCCCATGGGCGTCGCGGCGCTCGCCAACATGGGCGCGCTGTCCCGCCGGAACGACGAACCGGAGACCGCATCGCGGCCGTTCGATGGCACGCGGGACGGCTTCGTCCTTGGCGAGGGCGGCGGGGTGGTGGTCATCGAGTCGCTCGCGCATGCGCGCGAGCGAGGTGCGACGCCGATCGCCGAGGTGATCGGCGGCGCCCTGACGGCGGACGCGTATCACATCAGCGCGCCGGAGCCGACGGGCCGCAACCAGGCCCGAGCGATGACGAACGCGCTCCGGAACGCCGGCGTCGCACCGGACGAGGTCGACTACATCGTCGCTCACGGAACGGCGACCCCCCTCAACGACGTCAGCGAGACCCGGGCGATCAAGCTCGCCTACGGCGACGCCGCGAAGAAGGTCGCCATCAGCTCCCCGAAGTCGATGATCGGCCACCTCGTCGGCGCGGCCGGCATCGCGTCCGCGCTCGCGGGCCTCGGCGCGATCCGCGACCAGGTCATCCCGCCGACCGCCAACCTCCACACGCCCGATCCGGAGTGCGACCTGGACTACACGCCGCTGACGGCGAGGAAGGCGAAGATCGACACCGTCGCCGTCCACGGCTTCGGCTTCGGTGGCCAGAACGCAGTCACGATCTTCCGGCGACTGACGGACTAAGGCTCGGTCCCGGCTCAGTCGCGGAGGCGACGGCCCTCCACCCGCTCGATCGCCTCGATCGTCTCGTCGGCGAACGCGACCGGGCGTTCCTGGACGTAGTCATAGCGGACGATCACGGACCGGCAGGTCGCCGCGAGGCGCGGTCGTTCGCCGGGGCTCGTTGCCGTCAGGCGGTGCTCGACCGTGAGGCTCGACCGGCCGATCCGGGTCGTGCGCGTCTCCACGACGACGCCGTCGCCGAAGAAGATCGGCGCCCGGAATGCGACGTCCGCCTCGGCCAGGATCAGGCTCTCCGCCCGGCCCGGGTCGCGGATGATCGGCTCGCCGGTGACGTCCGCCCACCACCGGACCCGGGCCGCCTCGATGTAGGTCAGGTAGGCAGCGTTGTTCACGTGGCCCATCGCGTCCGTGTCCGCGAACCGGACCTCGACGGGATGCCGATGAGCGAACGGTCCTGGCAGATCCCGAGCGTCGTCCGTCCCGAGCTCGATCCGAGAGGACTCGGCGGTCCGATCCGTCACGGCGTGACGGTCAGGCGACCGGTCATCCCGGCCGCGGCGTGGCCGTCGACCGTGCACCGGACGACCCAGACGCCGCTCCTGTCGACCCGGAACCGGATCTGCTGCGTCTCCCCGGCCCGGGCGGTGGCATCGATGTTGGCGAGACCGTCCACCGTCCAATCGTGGAGCACCGCGTCGTCGTTGACGAGGGTCAGGACCACGAACCGATCGGCCGGGACGGTGATCTCCGCCGGTGCGAAGCGCAGATCGCTCGCCCGGACCTGGATGTGGACGGCGCTCGCGTCGATCGCCCGGTCGGCGGCGACGACGCCGCCGGCGACGACCAGCGACGCGACCGCGACCGTCGCGAGGTACCACGCGTCGCGGAGGCGGCGCAGCGACCCTTGGCGGCCGATGCGAGCGTCGGAACGCCGGACGTCGAACGACCGGAGACGGAGCGAGTTGGTGACGACCGCGACCGACGACAGGGCCATCGCGCCGGCCGCGAGGGCGGGGTTGATGACGATCCCGAGCGGCGCGAGGGCGCCCATCGCGACCGGGATCAGGACGACGTTGTAGGCGAACGCCCAGAAGAGGTTCTGGCGGACGACCTGCATCGTCGCGCCGGACAGGGCGATCGCGGCCGGGACGCCGCGGACGTCGCCACCCACGAGCGTCACGCCGGCCGCCTCGACGGCGACGCCGGCGCCCGCTCCGATCGCGATCCCGACGTCGGCACGGGCGAGCGCCGGTGCGTCGTTGATCCCGTCGCCCACCATCGCGACGACGTGGCCCTCTGCCTGGAGGTCGCGGATCACCGCCTCCTTGTCGGCCGGGAGCATGTCCGCCCGGACGCGGCTCGACGGGATGCCGACCCGGGCGGCGACCGATTCCGCCGTCCCCCCGGCGTCGCCGGTCACGAGCCAGGCGGCGATCCCGGCCCGCTCGAGCTGCCGGATCGCTCCCGCGGCGTCGGATCGGATCGGGTCCGTCGCGCCGAGGATCGCCCCCGCGGTCCCGTCGACGGCGACCCACAGGGCCGTCCGTCCGGACGCTGCGGCTCCGGCCGCCGCGGCCCGCCCGGGCTCGACGTCGATCCCTTCATTCGCGAGCAGGCGGCTCGACCCGATGACGACCCGCCGGCCGTCGACGACACCGGCGACCCCGTGACCGGCAACGGACCGGAAGTCCTCGGCGCTTCGGAAGCCCAGCTCGTCGAGGCGCGCGCGTGCGACGACGGCGGCACCCAGCGGGTGCTCGCTGACCGCCTCCAGCGACGCTGCGAGATCGAGGACGGTCGGCTCGTCGAGCCCGCCGACCAGATCGATCGACTCGATCGCCGGTCGTCCCGCGGTGAGCGTGCCGGTCTTGTCGAAGATGACGACATCGACTCGCTGCAGCCGCTCCAGCGCGTCGCCGCCCCGGAACAGGATGCCCGCCTCGGCGCCGCGTCCGGTCCCGACGAGGACCGCGGTTGGCGTCGCCAGGCCCATCGCACACGGGCACGCGACGACGACGACACCGATGAACGCGACGAGGCCCAGCGTCAGCCGCGGCTCCGGCCCGAAGAGGAACCAGATCGCGAACGTCGCGACGGCGAGCACGAGAACGACGGGGACGAAGACCTCGCTGATCCGGTCGGCGAGGCGCTGGATCGGTGGTTTCGTGCCCTGCGCCCGCTCGACGAGCGCCACGATCCGGGCGAGGGCCGTGTCCCGTCCCACGCGCGTGGCGCGGAACGTCAGGGCGCCCGAGCCGTTGATCGTCGCGGCGAACAGCTCGTCGCCGGACGACTTCGCGACCGGCGTCGGCTCGCCGCTTAGCATCGACTCGTCGACCGCCGAGCTCCCGTCGACGACCAGGCCGTCGACGGGCACGCGGTCGCCGGGCCGGACCCGGAGCAGGTCGCCCGGCTGGACCGTGGCGACGGCAATTTCGCGATCGCCGCCCGGCGCCACGAGCCGGGCGATCGCCGGTTGCAGGCCGACGAGGCGACGGATTGCTCGCCCGGCCTCCGCCTTCGCCCGCGCCTCGAGCCAGCGACCCAGCAGGACGAGACCCAGGATGATCAGGGCGCTGTCGAAGTAGGTCTCGGGATGGAGCCCGGCGTCGTGGACCCACTGCGGCGCGACGGTCACGACGACGCTGTACGCCCAGGCCGTCGTCGTCCCGACGGCGACGAGGGTATCCATCGTCGCTCCACCATGGCGAGCCGCCCGCCACGCCGCCGCGAGGAACCGCCGGCCCGCGATGACCTGCACGACGGTGGCCGGGAGGATGATCAGGCGGTTGATCGTCTCCATCGGGACCGCGGTCTGCGGCCAGAACATCAGGAACATGATCGGGATGGCAACACCGATCGCGAGGAGTGCCTCGAGGAGCAACCGGCGGGCAGCGGCGTCTCGGCGTCGGCGCTCGGCCTCGTCCGCCGCGCGCAGGTCGGCCTCCGCCGCGAGCTCGGCGTCGCTCAATGGCGGCTTCAGCTCGTAGCCGGCGGCCTCGATCGTGCTCGCCAGCTCCGCGCGTCCCGTGACCTGCGGGAGATAGCGGATCGTCGCCATCTCGGTCGCGAGGTTCACGGACGCGGACACGACGCCGTCGCTCTTGCGGAGGAAGCGCTCGATCCGGTTGACGCAGGATGCGCAGGTCATCCCCGCGACGGGGAGGTCGAGCTCGACTGGCGCCTGGGCGCCGCCGGATCCGGGTCCGGGGTCCTGTTCAGCCTGGGGTGCGGTCGTCGTCGGCATACTCCCTGGGAGTATATACGCGCACCGCGAGCCGCCGCCTGGGAGCGGCGGGCTGGGTCAGGAGCTGGAGGCGTCGTTCACCCGTTGTTCCGGGCGATCTGCCGCTCCGCCTTCGTCTGACGCTCGATCCGGCCGGCAAGATCGACCGCCTCACTCGAGAGACGATCGGCTTCTGGGTCGTCCGGCCGCAGCCGCTCCTTCTGCTGCTCAACGGCGTCGAGGCGCCGGACGTCGTCGCGGATCGAATCCGCCGTCGCCCGAAGGTCCTCGACCGCGTCCCGCTGATCCCTCGCTGGCCTTCGATCGCTCATCGGGGTCCGTCCTCTCCCGCCGGCCGGCCGTCAGATCGTCGGTCCGGTGGGGCGCACCCAGTGCCCGTCCCGATAGACGTACCAGATCTCTGCCCGCTCCCCGGCGAGCTCTCGCGGACGCACGGCCGCACGCGGATAGCTGCGACGCAGCTCCTGTTGGAGCTGCGCCGGTGTGATGGCGTCGTCCTCGAGCGCACCGAGCGCGAGCCGCCGGAACCGCTCGTCGTCCGGCGGGTTGAGGACGAGCGTCGGCCGTGGGTCCATCTGTGACGCCATCCGCTTCGACCCCCCGGTGCCGAACGGTGGGCGGTCGGCCGTCTCGCCGGTTCACGCGGGCCGGAACGGTGCGCTTGCAGGTGTCTTGCACTCAGCCGGGCGGTGGACGTGGGTCACGAGGGCGGCATCACCAGCGCTCGCTGCCGGGCTCGCCCTTGATCGGTCCGACGATCGCGTCGGTCACCCAGCCGCCGTAGAAGCCGCCGGGCTGCGGTCGCGCCCGCTCCTCGCCGACCAATGCCTCGTCCAGGCGGACCGCGTAGAACGCGACATGGTCACGGATCGCCTCGTAGCCGGGCTTCGGATCGTGGTACACCCAGCCGATCGATGGGATCCGGCGATCACCTGCGACGTAGTCGACATAGGTCGCCTCGCCCTTCCATTCGCAGACCGTGCGCCGGTCGTTCTCGACCAGCTGCCCGAGGTCGACGTCGCCCGGCGGAACGTAGTAGACCGGCGCGCCGGCGGTCTCGAGGACGCGAACGGCGCGGGTGCTGTCCGCCAGCGCCCGGCCGTCGACGATCGCCCGGATCCGTTGGGGCACCGCCTCGACCCGTGGCGGCCGGGGGTAGTCCCAGACCGACTCCTGACGCGGTCCGGGCCGAACGGGAACGACGCCGAGTGGAAGGCTGGCTGCACGCTGGTTCATCCGCGCAGGATACGAGCCGCGCGAGAACGGCCGATGATGACGCGATGTCGACGCAGCGGGTGGCCTTCGCGACGGTTGCGGCGCCGTGGGGACCGCTCCGGCTGGCGGCCTCGGACCGCGCGCTGGTCGGGCTCGCCGTGCTCGCACCAGAGGAAGCCTTCGTCGCCGACGTGCTCCACCGAACGAGACTCTCGCCGGGCGCCGGCGGTCCGTCGCTCGATCGCGCGGTGGCGGCTGTCGAGGCCTTTCTCGCCGGGCACCCCGGCGACCTGGAGCGGCTGCCGATCGATCTCGGCCTGCGGTCGGAGTGGGATCGCGCAGTGCTGGGCGCGGTCCGGCAGGTGGGCTGGGGTGAGGCGACGAGCTACGGCCGGGTCGCTCGGGCGATCGGCCGACGCGGCGCCGCTCGGGCCGTCGGGGGCGCGGTCGGCCGGAATCCCATCGGCCTCGCGGTGCCGTGCCATCGCGTCCTCGCGGGCGACGGGTCGATCGGCGGCTACGGCGGCGACTGGTTCGGCAGCCGTGAGGAGCTGCTCGAGATCAAGCGGGAGCTGCTCCGACTCGAAGGGATCGACCTTCCGGCCCGTCGGTTGCGTGACTGACCCGGCAACGGCCGGCCGGGCTGTGCGACACTCGGATTCGGAGCCGGGCGCGGGGCCGGCGATCGATCGAGCCACAGCCGAGGGCCAGCCGTGACCGACGCCGCCTCGTCCCTGCCTGAAGGCGCCGACCCGACGGACCCGGCGCCGCTCGCCGGCCCGACGCCGTCGGCCTTCTCGGTCTTCCATCATCGCGACTTCCGGTTCCTCTGGTCGGCCCAGCTCGTCTCGACGATCGGGACTGCGCTGACGGACCTCGCGGCCGGCATCCTCGTGTTCCGGACCACGGGCTCCGCGCTGTCGGTCGGGCTGATGTTCATGGCGACGTCGATCCCGACGCTCCTGGTCGGGCTGATCGCCGGCGTCTTCGTGGACCGCTACGACCGGCGCCGGATCATGGTCATCTCGGACCTCCTTCGCGCCGCGATCGTGGTGTCGATCCCGTTCCTGCTCTCGATCAACGTCGTGTTGCTGTACGTCGCCGTGGCGCTCGTCAGCACGATCTCCCAGTTCTTCAACCCCGCCAACGACGCGGTGCTGCCCGAGGTCGCGACGGATGAGGCGCTCAGCGCCGCGAACTCCTGGATGATGATCAGCTCGTTCGGCTCGACCTCCGTCGGCTTCGCCCTGTCCGGGCTCCTGGCGTCCGCGTTCGACATCGACTGGGCGTTCTACCTCGACGCGCTGACGTTCCTGTTCTCCGCCAGCTGCCTCCTGTTCGTCCGGGTCGGCCGCATCGAGGCCGAGGGGGAGACCAGCGTCGGCGTCGTGATCGCGAACCTGAAGGAGGGCGTCGCGACGCTGACCGGCACGCCCGTCCTGCGCTCCCTGTTCGTGGCGGGCGCGCCGGTGTTCCTGGCGTTCGGGATGTGGAACGTGCTGCTCCTGCCGTTCGCGATCCGGGCACTCGGCGCCACGGAGTTCGAGTACGGCCTCCAGGAGGGGCTCACGTCCGTCGGGTTCGTGATCGGCAGCCTGATGATGGCGAGGTGGGCCGATCGGCTCCGCGAGGGGACGTGGATCGTCGTCGCCCTCATCGGGATGGGTGTCGTGGGCGTGTTCTACGGCCTGTCGACGTCGATCGTCGTCGCGATCGGGCTCGTGACCGTGTCCGGGTTCCTGAATGCCCCGTCGTCGATCGCCCGGCGGGTGCTGCTCCAGCGGGCGACGCCGCGCGAGCTTCGCGGCCGCGTCTTCAGCGCGTTCGCGGTCCTTCGCGACGTGATGTTCCTGATCGGGATCACGCTCGCCGGGCTCGCCGACGTCATCGACGTCCGGCTACTCGTGATCGTCTCGTCGATCGTGGTCTTCGGAGCCGGGATCGCGACGGCCCTGATGCCCGGCGTGGGCAGGCCGGCGGCCGAATGGCGGCGGGCGATGTCCGCGCTGCGCCGGGCGGCGCCGGTTCCGTCGGCGCCGGTCGCCGTCCGTCCCGCGAGCCTCGCCGACCTGGATCGGCTGGCCGGTCACCTGCCCGCGCTCGCGCGACTCGCCCCGGCCGATCGCGACGCGCTGATCTCGACCTCGACGGTTCGCGACGTCGACGCCGGGGCGACGATCGTCACGGTCGGCGAGGCGGGCGACGCGGCGTGGTTCATCCTCGACGGCCGGGTCGCCGCCGGAACGCC
>JBPYEM010000147.1:0-2312 GCA_051985205.1 Candidatus Limnocylindrales bacterium
ATCCCGCCACGCCTTCTGGCGCTCGAGCTCGCGGGCGTCGCGAGCACGCGGGTCGATGGCCGGCGCGGCGGCGGCACCGCGCTCGAGCGGGCCGCGGTCGGCGATGTCGCCGCTGACGAACGGCGCGGCGGCGAGTCGCGCGATCCGCTCACCCGGCATCAACCCGGGTGCGCCACCCCCCGACTGGCTGCCGCGCGGCGCCGTCTCGCGGCCGGAGCCGCCGCGGGTCTGGCGCCAGCCACCGCTCGCGCCGGGACGGTACCCCGACCGGAACCCGGCGCCGCCGCCATTCGATGCGGAGCCGGTGTCGCGGTAGCCGCCAGTCCGATACGACCCTTCGCCGCGCCAGCCCGGCTCCATCCGCCACGGCTGGCCGGACCCGACGAGGCCCGCGAACCGTCCATCGCCGAGCTGCTCGCGCGGCGACGGCCGCGGCCGGGCCTGCGTCCGATGGACGCCTTCCTCGTCGCGCCAGCGCAGCTCCGGCGCGACCGCGTCGCCGCGCAGGAGCGAGTCGACGGTCTCGGCGACGTCGGCATGGACGGTGACCCGCTCGCGGTCCTGGATCTCGATGATCACGTCGAAGGTCGGCGGTGCCTTGCGCTCCAGGACGCTCTTCTGGGTCCGGCGCCGGCGGGCCTCCTCGTCGCCGAGGGTCACGCTCTGGATGCCGCCGATGAGGTCGGACAGGGTCGGGTTGAGCATCAAGTTGTCGAGGTTGTTGCCGTGGGCGGTGCCGATCAGCTGGACGCCGCGCTCGGCGATCGTCCGGGCGGCCTGCGCCTCGAGCTCGGTCCCGATCTCGTCGATGACGATGACCTGCGGCATGTGGTTCTCGACCGCCTCGATCATCACCTCGTGCTGGAGCGACGGCGTCCGGACCTGCATCCGGCGGGCCTTGCCGATCGCCGGGTGGGGGATGTCGCCGTCGCCGGCGATCTCGTTCGAGGTGTCGACCACGACGACCCGCTTGCCGAGGTCGTCGGCCAGGACGCGGGCCGCCTCGCGGAGCATCGTCGTCTTGCCGATGCCCGGCCGGCCCATGATCAGGATCGACTTCCCGGTCTCGACGAAGTCCGCGATGATCTCGATCGTCCCGTAGACGGCCCGGCCGATCCGGCACGTCAGCCCGACGATCTTGCCGTTGCGGTTGCGGATGGCCGAGATGCGGTGGAGCGTCCGCTCGATGCCCGCCCGGTTGTCGTCGCCGAAGCTGCCGATGTGGTCGACGACGTGGGCGATGTCGGCCTCGCCGATCTCGCGTTCGAGCAGGGTCACCTCGCTGTCCGGGAAGCGCGCCTCGGGGCAGCGGCCCAGGTCCAGGACGACCTCGATCAGCGCCTCCTTGTCGGGCAGCGCGTGGACGGCGTCGACGATCTCCTGGGGCAGGGCCGCCAGCAGCGCGTCGAGGTCGTCGATCGATTCGCGGCGCCGGTCAGCGGACAACCGATCCTCCTTGGTCAACGGACCCCGGCCGGCACGAGGGCCGGCTCGGCGACACGGACGAGCGTGTCCTTCAACAGCAGGGTCACGGTCGCGATCGTACCGAAGCCTGCATCTTCGAGCCGTCGATCGATCGGCGACTCGTACGTCCGGACCGGCGAGATCACACCGTGCTCGCGACGCGCAGCGTCCTTGTCGGTGCGGGCGCGGATGACGCCGAGGGCGAAGTCGGCGAGCGCCGAGGGGTCGGCGTCCGGCCGGGCGAGCAGCTTGAGGTAGTGCGGCTGGTCCTCCTTCGCGACCCCGATCTGGGCGAACGCCTCGAGGGTCGTGCCGTCCTTGCCGCCGCCGGGCGCCTCCTGGACGAAGCCTTCGACGTCGGCGAAGCGGAGGATCGGGGCGAGGCTGCTCCGGGGCACCCGCCAGCTCGTCCCCTGGCGCTCCCAGTCGGGCAGCCGGATCCCCTCGAGCCGCTGGACCGGCTGCGGCGTCGCCGCTGCGTAGAGCTTCGAGAGCGGGAGGGCGTCGAGCGGCGCGGCGTCGACCTCGGGCCGGACGAGCAGCTTGAGGTAGTGCGGCTGGTCCTCCTTCGCGACGCCGACCTGGAGGAGGCCGTCGAGCTGCGTCCCGTCCTTGCCGCCCTTCGGCGCCTCCTGGACGAACGCCTCGACGTCGGCGAAGCGGAGGATCGGGGCGAGCGAGCTGCGGGGCACCCGCCAGTCGCGGCCCTGGCGCTCCCAGTCCGGGAGGCGGAGCGCCTCGAGGCGCTGGACGGGCGTCGGCGTCGCGGCCGTGTAGAGGCGCGACAGGGCGACGGCGTCCAGCGGGTTCGCGGAGCGGATGCGGCAGGCCTTCGCCTCGTCGTCCGA